>VBJK01000128.1 GCA_005879655.1 Chloroflexota bacterium
GTAGTCATTGCGCTTTCCTCCCAAAAATCCACTGACAAGCCCACCGACAAATCCAAAGATTACCCCACTAATGAGTTGAGAGGAGAGCAGGCTCTTGAGCACCGATTGGAACTCCTTCAGCGCAGATGGGGAAGATGGGGCTGGAATCGCTGTCGTACAGGAACCTGGCGGACAGATGGCCACCACAGCGACACTTTGTGTACTCACTTCCCTGGTAATCAATACGCCGACGGGATTGCCGACCAATCCTGTGAGGAACCCACATCCGATAAGAAATATGCAAAGGCATCCAATGAGCAAAGACACCACCACATCTCGCGACAGAGTTTCCCACGACCAGATTATCACCCCTAGAGGTTTGATTTTTGTCTCTCTTATGTTGAGTAGCCCAACAAGCAATCCACCTGCTAACCCGACGAGCAGCCCACCCACTAATCCAACGAGCAACCCACCTATGGCAGTGCTCAACACAGAATAGAGGTTTGGGAGTACCCGACTGAATAACCAATGGCCCCATATGTACATGAGATCTGAGGAATGCCACTTCTGGGGAGAATATTCACTGAGTACCCATCTTAGAAGATACGAGGTCCAAGTACTCAGGATGCCACTCACAATGCCTGCAATGAGTGCAGCGAAGAGAGCACCGAGAAAACCAGTAATCAGAGTGAAATACAGCCGACGCACCCCACTTTTTTCCAGCCAACTCGGTTGTATCCCCTCGATATAAAACTCAGTTTGATTCTCTTGCTTCATTTGTCGTGCCAGGTAAGCCAGCCAGTGCATGGTCTGCTGCGATGTGTAGTTGTCTTGAGTGCCTTGACGATGGAGCATGCGTTGCACATACGTTGCAAAAACCTGTTGCTGTTTGGCTAGTAGCGTGCCCAATGGAGCAATTTCCTGGCGCGACATTCCCTGGTACGCCAACAGCAGGAGATTGAGCATCAGGGGAGTAGTCGCCAACTCTTGCAAATCTGAGTCTTGACGCAATGCCATCAGCAGCGCCTCCACCTGTGGACCTGCGCTGCGCAAATAGTTCTCGATCTGTTGACCAGAAAGCGGTTGTACTACCACAGCGCTACGCAAGAGCACCCGCGTCGTCTGTGCTAAGTAGTCCGCACTTCGACTACAGACTGCTAGCGGCAGTAACCCATGCTCCTGCCGATAAGCATTGATCGCTTCAATACATGCCCCTCGATCCTTCGTAGCCACCTCATCAAGCCCATCAAGCAGAGGAAGGATCTGATCTGTAGTTACCAGTGCTTGCCCAAGCTTGCGTGGCACCTGATATTTCGTGCTGAGTTCCTCGATAAGCCAGTCCACTAGAGACTGCGGCTTCATCGCCCACGACGAAAGATTAAACAACACTGGCATCGGATGCTGCTCATCCTGCTCAGCCCGCTCAAGCAAATCACGAGCTAACTCCAACAAAAGTGTCGTTTTGCCAGCGCCAGGAGCGCCCAGGATGAGCAATTCCCCATCAGCATCATCATAAACCTGAGTAATACGTGTCCCCTCTGGTAGTGAGCATGGAGCTGTATCGGGTTGTTGTACAACCAAGTGCCAGGGATTAGCAACGGCATCTGGTTGCTTCTCTAGTCCCAGCGCCATTAGAGCTGCTCCATGCAGTGATTGTTCTAGCACACCAGTAATCCAGAATGAGCGCACACGTCGTAGCAAGCGTTGGCGGTTCGTTTGCGCCAGAGAGGACCTGACTGTCTTCGAGGTGGTCTGGCCGGGCATTGGAAGTTGAGACGAAGTGCTCAGTATCTGCTCCGGCTTCTCTTCAGCAGATTTCACTACCTTGAGACGAGGTTGGCTGACACCATCAGTACTGTCTTGTTCGCTCGGCTCCGAGGTGGATACAAAGTGAGTGACCTCATCCCGTATTCTGTGTTCAAAGGACCCATTTAATGCGAGCGACTGTGTTGCAAAGAATGTTTCCGAGAGAACCGTTGCGAAGTCCTGCACAGTTGGAAATCGGTGTTGCGGGTCCTTTGCCAGTGCGCCCAGCACTGCATCTTCAGCAGCTTGTGGAAGTTGTGGCAGGCGCTCACATAAACCGGGAGGTGGAGCATTGAGATGTTGATCGAGCACTTCGTAGAGGGTGCCACGAAATGGGACTTCACCACAGAGCCATTCATAGACTATCACACCCAATGCATATTGATCAGATGCGGCACAGGGCTTGCCTCGAATCTGTTCAGGAGCCATGTAGAGTGGCGTCCCCGCTAAATTTTGCGTCGAAAGGGAGTTAAGTAAGGGCTGTGCCACCGCAAGGCCAAAGTCACTGAGTACCAGCTCGTGCTTAGCATTCAGTAAGATATTTTCCGGTTTGACATCGCGATGGATGACATACTGTGTGTGTGCATAATCTAAAGCGGATGCAATCTGTTTGACATAGCTGATGATCTGCTCGAAGGAGAGACGTGAACCACTAGGATGTCGAGCGCGCAATGTGCCATTAGGAGTGTATTCCATTGCCAGATAGGGAGTCTGATCCTCGATACCAAAATCGTGCACGCCTATGATATGGGGATGGGAGAGTTGCGCAATCGTGCGGGCCTCACGACGAAAAGCTTCCTGCTTGCCGGGTTCCATGCGCACATGCAGTACTTTGATGGCTGCTGGCCGCTCCAAGTACTGATGTTCGCCCAGGTACACCGCCGCGAACGATCCCTGCCCCAGCACACGCAACAGGCGGTAATGGCCCAGTTGTTGCCCTACACGGTCAACCATATACGATCTACTCTCCAGGAAAAAAAGAAATAGAGACGATAAAAAAATGTCTCGTGCATATTATTGCTGTGTTTATAGCCATGAGCCGATACATCTCATCATACTAAATAGACGTTGCTGACACACTTTTTTGTGAAGCAATGCCAAAATATAAGGTACAATCTATGGAGTTGATAGCAAAGTGCTACTACAACGAATAGATTTGCCATGCTACACTAGTCTCAAAGAAAGCCATATTTAACTAACACGAGGAGAAAGAGCATGGCAACAGAGACTACGCCTCAACAGAAAAGTCGCTGGGCATCAGGGGTAATCCCCTATGCACAAATGGGCTATTGGAAGCCTGATTACGAACCAAAAGACACAGATATCCTGTGTGCATTCCGTATTGTCCCTCAAGAAGGTGTAGATCCTATAGAAGCCGCGGCAGCCGTCGCTGGCGAGTCTTCTACAGCCACCTGGACAGTCGTCTGGACCGATCGTCTGACCTCATTCGAGAACTATCAGGCAAAAGCCTATCGTGTGGTGCCAGTCCCCGGCAGCGATCAGTACATTGCATATATCGCCTATGATCTGGACCTGTTCGAGGAGGGGTCTATTGCAAACCTGACATCCAGTATCATTGGCAATGTCTTCGGCTTCAAGGCACTTAAAAGCTTACGCCTGGAGGATATGCGCATCCCACCACACTACGTCAAGACCTTTCAAGGCCCGCCTCACGGGATCGTCATGGAGCGCGAGTACCTGGATAAGTATGGCCGTCCCCTGCTTGGAGCCACCACCAAGCCGAAACTTGGCCTATCGGCGCGCAACTATGGACGCGTAGTCTACGAGGCACTATGCGGGGGCCTGGACTTTGTGAAGGATGACGAAAATATTAACTCGCAGCCATTTATGCGCTGGCGCGATCGCTTCCTCTACTGTATGGAGGCCGTCAACAAGGCCAGTGCTGAGACCGGCGAGGTGAAGGGTCATTACATGAATGTCACCGCTGCTACTATGGAGGATATGTACGAGCGTGCAGAATTCGCCAAAGAGCTGGGTAGCATCATTATCATGATTGACCTGACCATTGGCTATACTGCTATCCAATCCATGTCTAAATGGGCGCGCAAGAACGGACTCATCTTACACCTGCACCGAGCCGGACATGGCACATATACACGCCAAAAGACACACGGCGTCTCGTTCCGTGTCATTGCCAAGTGGATGCGTCTGGCTGGCGTCGATCATATTCACGCAGGCACCGTCGTTGGCAAACTGGAAGGCGATCCCATGACGGTGAGAGGCTACTATAAGACGCTACGTGGTCTGAAATATGACGCAGACCCCTCTCAGGGACTATTCTTTGAACAAGACTGGGCATCACTGCCCGCCGTCATGCCTGTTGCATCGGGCGGTATTCACGCTGGGCAAATGCACCAACTGCTGTACTACCTGGGTGAGGATGTCGTGCTGCAATTTGGTGGAGGCACAATTGGCCATCCACAGGGCATCTCCGCTGGCGCTACGGCAAACCGCGTTGCAGTAGAAGCCATGATCCAGGCGCGCAACGAGGGACGCGACTACATCAATGAAGGACCAGAGATCTTGGAGAGAGCCGCCAAGTGGTGTGGTCCATTGCGTGCAGCACTTGAACTATGGAAAGATATTTCCTTTAATTACGCATCGACCGATACACCCGATGCCATTCCAACGCCAAGTTATTAAGCGAGCAAGGAGGAGATACAACATGGCATTCCATCTAACTCAGGGAACATTTTCCTTCCTGCCACCATTGACCGACGACGAGATTTATAAGCAGGTACAATACTGTCTCGACCACGATTGGCCGATCAATGTCGAGTTCACCGATGATCCCCATCCGCGCAATAGCTATTGGGAGATGTGGGGGCTACCAATGTTTGACGTGAAGGACGCGGCAGCCGTACTCTATGAGATCAACGAGTGCCGCAAGGCATACCCACACCACTACATTCGCGTAGGGGCTTATGACCGCAGCAAAGGTCGCCAAACCATTGCTATTTCATTTATTGTGAATCGTCCTACCAATGATCCTGGTTTTGCTTTGGGCCGTCAGGAGGCACACGACCGTGTTATGCGCTACTCGCTACACAGCTATGCCACTGACAAGCCCAAGGGAGAGCGGTTCACCGACTGACTCAGGAAAGGATAGCTATGATTGGACCAACGCAAGCCGGAGAACTCGGCAGCATGACAAATTCAGTATCAGAGATAGCCGATGACAGCGTTGTCAACGTCTCGAATACCCTGAAGGAGTCACAGGTTATGGAGGTGTTGCACCAACTTGACCAGGAACTTGTGGGACTCAAGTCAGTCAAGACGCGCATTCTAGAAATCGCCGCTCTGCTGCTGGTTGACCGGATGCGTCGGGGCCTGGGGTTAACATCTCGACCACCAGCTTTGCATATGTCCTTCACAGGTCAACCAGGAACAGGCAAGACAACTGTTGCCTTGCGCATGGCGGCGATCCTCCATCGGCTCCAATACGTGCGCAAAGGCCACCTAGTGGCAGTGACACGCGATGACCTCGTTGGACAGTACATCGGCCATACCGCACCCAAAACTAAAGAGGTGCTCAAGCGGGCAATGGGCGGAGTACTCTTCATCGATGAGGCATATTACCTCTACCGTCAGGAAAACGAACGCGACTACGGACAGGAGGCCATCGAAATCCTGCTGCAAGTGATGGAGAACCAGCGCGACGACCTCGTGGTCATTCTCGCGGGCTACAAGGATCGTATGGATACCTTCTTCCAGTCCAATCCTGGTATCAGCTCACGCATTGCGCATCACCTCGATTTTCCCGACTATACGCTTGAGGAACTGCTGGCCATCGCGCAACTCATGCTCGCGGAGCAAATGTATCGTTTCAGCCCGGAGGCCCTTCAAGCATTTGAAGCCTATCTCAAGAGACGGATGCTCATGCCACGCTTCTCCAATGCTCGCAGCGTACGCAACGCCCTCGATCGGGCACGCTTGCGTCATGCCAATCGTCTCCTGGCCAAGGGAGGCAACGTCTCGAAGATCGATCTGATGACCATTGAAGCAGAAGATATCCTGGCTAGCCGCATATTTCACGATGAAATACCAGATAGCGAGCAACAAGCTGCTATAAAATAGGTGTAACGCAAAAAGTGGATTAGTCAGCATTACTGATTAATCCACTTTTTTTTGCATTACACCTATTTTATAGCAGCTTGTTGCAAAAGTCTGCTGAGGATAGTCTCAAGATTTACTCAAGAAAACCCATGAAACACTAAATATTCACTCAACAAACCTCTACAAAAGGTCAGAAGACGCTCATGATTTCTCGCAAAAAGTTTTACTCATAAGATCCCGCTGTGCTACACTGTGTATCAGATCCATCGTACTACATAAGATACTATGGCGGAGTCTCTCATAAACGCATTGAGAGCTTGTTCTCTAAAGGATAACATAAGCTTATGGCACAGGAATCTGTAGCGCAGATAAGGTCAGGCGATCTGCATGGGGATAAAGCGGCCCATGGCAAACACCTGCTTGGTCCTCTGCTCTGTTGGGCAGTCGTATTTGCAGATATTGGCACGTCAATTTACTATGTGCCCGGCATTCTTTACCAAACAGTCCAATCGCTTGCAGGCTTCTTTGTCTCACTCACCCTGCTGGTCTTTATTTTACTTACTTTGAAATACACCGAGGTGACACACCGCTTTCCACAAGGCGGTGGCGTTGTCACCGTAGCTGCTCAAGCGATCAATCCCTGGTTTGGCGCGCTAGGTGGCATGTTCATTCTAGTAGACTATTTTTTGACAGCCGCCATCAGTTCCTTATCGGGAATGCAATACTTGAGCGTGGTGATTCTCCCTTTGGGCGCAATGGTTGCCCTGCCAGGCTTAGGACAGATCCAACTGCTCATCCTGGCGATAACGATTGGCGTGCTGGTTCTTTTAGGCATCTTGAACTGGATCGGTATCAGTGAAAGTGCCAAAGTGAGCTTGGTGGGAGCGCTCATCGCCTTTTTTAGCGATATTGCAATACTGTTCACTATTTTCACGCATATTTCATTGGCAGACTTCTTAGCCCTGATGCCCAAGATGTTTGCCAGCCACGCGCTTACACCATTCTCTTTCCTGGCTGGTTTTGCAGGCTCATTCCTGGCATTTTCAGGTCTGGAGAGTATCTCGCAGCTCTCTCCCGTCATGAAGCAACCTCATAAGAAGGTTGCGGGCATCGCTATGCTACTGGTGGTCATCACCATTGGCGTGACAAGTCCTCTGCTCACCATGCTCTCAACGCTCCTACTGCCGGATGCCGCCAAAGATTCTGTGCTCTCCGGGCAGATCATTTCTCTCATTGCAGGCAAATATGGTGGTATCCTCTTACAAACCGAGGTAGCAATCAGCGCAAGCGCTCTGCTCATTTTTGCCAGTAACACGGCCATTATCGGAGCCTACCACGTATTTATGGCCCTCTCGCGTATGGGTTTCCTTCCAGGCTCCGTCCTGAAACGTAACAAACTGCGCGGCTCACCTCATTACGCGATAGCTCTTCTTGGCGATATGTATGCCTTCGGTCTGTTAGGAGCATTCACCCTCACCTGCTTAGGTCTGGATATCGTGCGTTACCGCGATTGGAAAAAAGCTCGCGAGGCCAGAACTAATGGCACTCTACAGACCAACGGTGCAAACAATCATGCATATCTGGGCAATGGCCAACAGAAGGATTTAGATGCTTTAACCGTTTTTCAAGCTACAGATACGGATAGTGTGCAATCAGTATCTATGCATGGCACGAGCATGGAAAACACGCTTGCGGGTCAGGAAGCGAAGGGACTCTGGTTCAAGATCGATTTCTTCCTGGGCGTGCTCACCACGGCTTTAGTCGCAGTTGCTTGGTCTACCAATCTCGTTAGCAAGCCACTGGCAACCGCCTTTGGCGGTGGTGTAGCGGTGGTAGGCATGGTCATCGCGTATAGAAACTACACCAGAGCGGAGACAGAGAGCTACGTGCCTGTACCAGTTGTCGTGACGCGCATCGAGGGGCGCAAGCCAGATTCCGTGCTTGCAGTGCTCATGCCCGACAATCCACATAACAGTGCCGTCATCCGTGCCGCTGTACAGACCTCAGAGGCAACCAAGCCGGTGATCTTCCTGTACCTACGCAAGCACACACGGCGTCCTGAAGTGCCACGCCTCATGGAGATCGTTGACCCCTATCTGGAAGATCAGGAGGCCAAACAGACATTTGGACGGGCAGAAAGTATGGCTTTGCATGCAAAAGTTCCTGAGCGCAAATATGTCTACATCCAGGATGGTCCTGATATAGTTACGCATGTCTGGCAAGTGTTGCACCCGCGCGATACTGTCGTTGCAGCGGAAGAAAACGAGCAGTTCAAAGATATCAACCCGGATCGCATTCGCTACGAGCTGACTCCCGATGGCAAAGTGGCCCATCTGTTGAAACGCTGGTGAGACGAAAATGAGGTGTCAGCCTGCAAGGCCCCATAAAGGATGTCGCGATATCCTTTATGGGGCCTTGCAGGCTGACACCTCACGTTCTAATCATCGCCGTTAAAACGATAGCCAACGCCAGAAACGGTAAGAATAAAGCGGGGATGAGCTGGATCAGGTTCAATTTTGCGCCGTAACTGACCAATATAGACATGTAAGTAATGCGCTTCAGAACCATAACCAGTGCCCCATACCTGCGAGAGCAACATCTGACGCGTCATGATTTTGCCGCTATTGCTAATCAATGCCTTCAATAAATCATACTCAGTGGGCGTTAACTTCACCTCACGTCCCGCAACCTGGACCAAGCGTTGTGCAAAATCGACTCTGAGCAAGCCCGCCGTAAAAACAGGCTCTGTCCCAGCCTGTATCTGTGCTGTATGGCGCAATGCTACTCGTACACGCGCTAACACTTCATTCATGCCAAAGGGCTTAGAGACATAATCATCAGCGCCCAGGTCAAGAGCCAGCACTTTATCCCGCTCAGTATCTTTCACAGAGAGCACAATGATGGGCAGATTCGATTGCTCTCTTACCCGCTTGCATACCTCCAGGCCACTCATACCGGGCAAGCCAAGATCTAGCAAGATCAGGTCAGGACGATAATGAGCAATCGCCTCCAGCGCATCCTCTCCACTGGATGCGGAAAAGACCTCATAACCATGAGCAACCAGGCTACGCTGTAGTGCCCTCATAATTTCAATCTCGTCATCGACTACAAGAATACGAGCACCGCTTTTAGCCATACAGCTGTTCCTCCATCTGTCTTAACGGTAATGTAAAATGAAAAATCGCGCCACCTTCCTTACGACTTTCTGCACGACTTTCTGCACAACTTTCTGCCCAGACACGCCCTCCATGCGCCTCAATAATGCCTCGGCATACCGCCAGGCCCAATCCTGAACCAGGCAACTTCAACCCCTCGCGCGCTGTCCCTGAAACACGATAGAACTTATCAAAAATACGTTCCAGATCATCTTCGGGAATACCTGGACCGCAATCGGCAATGCTTACCAGCATATTATCATCCGCAACCTCTACAGCTATCTCTATCGGCGAGGTAGCCGGGGTATAACATGCCGCATTTTCTAGCAGATTGGTTAACACCTGATCGATCTGCAAGTAATCTAACTCTACCGGTGGTAGATCATCAGGCAGCACTGTCACAATCTCTCTTCCCTGCAACAAAAACTGCATATGCCCCAGCACATCATGCACTAACTCATCTAACGGATACCACTCCTTTTCAGGCTTGAGTGCTCCACCTTCAATACGCGACATATCCAGCAGATTACTTACCAGCCGGTTCAGACGATCGGCCTCATTCTCAATAGCCAGCACAAAACTATGCTTCGTCTCCTCATCCCAATGCACATCATCCTGCAACAAACTACTCGCCGCAGCCTTAATAGAAGCCAAGGGCGTACGTAGATCATGCGAAACCGAGGAAAGTAAAGCCGAACGTAACGCATCGGTGCGTTGCAACAGTTCCATCTGCATACTTTCACGGCGCAAACGCGCATGTTCTATCACAGAGGTGGCCTGATCCAAAAATGTCCAGAAAAACGCCGTTTCCGTATGGGGGTCTTCATGGCCCGCTCTCCCCCTGCGCTCAATGCTCAACGGCCACGCATGACCCTCCATTAACAAGCGCACGACACCGACGCTACGTTGACCCGATTGTAATGGAACGATACGAACGTAGCGTCGGCTCGCTTGCGTGGCTGCTATGACTCTTCTGAACCAGAAAGGTCGATGTATGTCGTGGGCTGCCGCTTCATCATATACATCGAAAATTTGTCTCTGTGACATAGCCGAAGCCGCAATCACCTCTTCATCAGGCGAGAGACCCACCTGTGCTACCGGCAGACACGCATTCGCCATTAATAGCAACTTCCCATTCGCATCGGCTAACAGAATAGCGCAATCTCGCACACCCACCGCGGCAAAAACCTGCACAATAGAACGTACAATAATAGCCAGCTGCTTGCTCAAGTCCTCCTCATTCGTTGTTGCATTGACCAGCTCATATAAGACGCGTGTCTCGTTTTCCCGTTCCGTAGCCTGTTGAGCATGTTGGCCCAATGCCGACGCAAGTTGGCCAGTGATCATCGCCGTCACCAGGAAGATAAACAATGCAAGCCATTCCTCTAGCGCAGCAATTGAGAAGGTGTATCGTGGTGATACTAACAAATAATCGAAAGATAAAAAAGCTACGATAGATGTAATGATTGCAGAATAGAGACCTCGTGTACTAGCAAGAGCCAATACAAGTAAAAGATAGAGAATCGAAATATTTGGTATTTTCGGGTAAAGCTGCCCATAGTAGATGCAGAAGGTTCCCAGTAATGCCCCTGTCGCGCCCAATACCGTATCTACCATAATACGTACCGAACGCCGCTCTTTGCTAACCCCTAATAGAAAAATGTGCTCAATCGACTTCATATTTTTTCGCACACAGGTACTTGACCTGACACGACCTCTCACATTATACTCGGCATCATGAAACAATTACGTGTACTTCTACTTCTGCAACTCTTAGTGCTGGGAATAGTGTCATGCAGTCCAGGACATCTCGGCAGTAATCTGATTGCATTTGTACGCGATGGACAACTCTGGACGATTGACCCCAACGGTGCTAATGCATTTGCTATTGTCAACGAGTCAACGCCAGTTATCAGTTACAGCTGGTCCCCAACACATCAGCTACTCTCTTTTCGCACATTAGATGCAGAGTTTGCTCAGACATCTGAAGCAAAACATCTTCCTATCAATAGTATTACGGGCATACCTTCAGATATCCCCAGCACGCTCAATACGCTTGGCGTGGATGGAGGCACCCCCATCTCCATCGTATTCTCAGACCCGACAATACGCTCCAGTCACCCTATCTGGAACGCCAGCGGCACACGCTTAATGTACCGCCAGACAGGACAAATGCCTCCTGCAAGGCTCGACGGAGCACTCTGGTGGGTAGCACAGAATGACCAACCAGCAGGGATAGCAGCCAAAGCGCTACCAGGGAGTTATACAATCCCCTCTCTGTCATACGATAACAATAATCCTATGGCTATAGGAAACTCTAATAAAGGGCTATTCACCACCACCCTGGCGGGCACAAACCTGCGCTATCTCTCACACGAGCCGCTGGCAGGACATCCCTTGCCAGCCTCCCTCGAACGCGTACTGTGGCAACCTGCTCATCAGAATCCCACGCTCTTATATGCTATCACCACTACGCAACAGGCCAGCAATACAGCTCCCTTCACGGTACAACTGATGCAGCGAAGTATGGAGAATGAGCAAGCTATTCCACTGACGAGTTGCGCTTGCACCCAATTCGCCTGGTCCCCGGACGGCAATCACATTATTTATAGTACAGGCACAACTTATACTATACTCTCTCTCAAGGATAATATGTCATTTAAGATAGAAGGGGAAGAAAATAGCGTTCCTTACTGGTCGCCTGACAGTCAATTCCTTTTACTCGATGGTCTTCACCAACTGATCCTGGTGAAAAATCAGCAACAGCAGCAGAGCACGCTATTAAACGATACCAGTAGCGCACAAGCGCCGTTGGGCAGCACTGCACCCACATTGCCACTCACCAATGCCCTACTGCAACCGGCCCCTAATAATATCTGGTCTGCCGATAGCCGCCATTTCCTGTTTCTCACGCGCAATCGTCTGCTCTGGCAAGGAAAACAGCTCAATAAGGGTCTCTACACGATCAGCATTGATGCTAGCGGTCAGCCACAAAGCTCGCCTGTACTGGTTGATGGGGGCAATGATACGCAGGCGGGCTGGACGTATCAGGATGCGAATACGTCATTTCTGTTTTAGCGAGATATAGCGTTGAGTTTAGTGGCTTGTCTAAAGAGAGAAAAATGCTAAAGTATCGGCTCTTTGTCTGAGTCGATGCTTTATACCAATCTGCGTTCTGATGTAGCATCTTGTTGTTGGCTGAAGCGGCTATAAAAGGCGAAGATCAGTTGTACGTCGGAGCGCGGATTGGTATTAGCATTTTCTAGCTATTCTGATGATGGCTTGAGAAAATACGAGAGACATCCTTGCTCACAGGAGCAACTTTCCCCTCGCGTTTGCAACATCTGCCATCCTATTGATCTGTCATAACCTCTGTCTCATTCTGCGTATCCCAGGTCAGTAGATAATCCAGTGCTTCCTCCTGAGTGCGCGCCAACGCTATCATCAGGATGAGGTCATCCAGTATCTGAGGCTGCTCCATGAGCAAGGCCTGTTTCCTCGCCAGCGTCTTCAGTTTTGGGAAACGTTGCACAACCAGCTTCAAGAGCGTCTCGCGTGACTTCTGCACTATCTCTTGTCGTTCTGCTTGCCGTCCCTTCTCAAGGCCCTGCTGAAGACCTTCCTCGCGGCCCTTCTCAAGACCTATCTCAAGGCCCTTCTCCTCCCCAAGTGCGAAAATTTGCTGAAAGGCCGGAGTATCTTGAAGAATGTCTTGTAACACGGCAAACCTCCTCATAAGCCATTCTTGGTTTGTCTGATCTTCTTTGCCAAAGGCCAATGATGCAAACAAACGTGTCAGAACTAATAACTGTTTGTTGATTGTATCATGCGCAGGCAATAAACGCGCAATGATCTGTTCTACCACTTCTCTTCTTGCACCCTCCGCTGCAAACGGAATGAGCGGCAAGATCCCCCTCAGTTCTGTGGCAAATAAGGCTTCGGGGGCATAATCTGGCAACTCGATATCTTCATAATAGAAACGAAGTATTTCCCTTCCATCAGGTGAGTGCCACTGTAAGGGCGAAGGTGGGCGTTCTCCCCCCTTTTTGAGATAGACAACATACGACATGACTGGACATTTATAGCGACGATGCGCAAGAACGTTATATTCCAACAAACGTTGTGCCATAGCGGTATCTGGAGTACTCTGAGCCTCGATATGGACCAAGACTCTCTGATCCTCATAGATCCCTTCAAGCATCAGGTCGGCATGCATTTTTTCCGTCTGAAATTCTTCCGATCTCCTTCCCGCAAAAACGACTTTTCGGGCTATCCAGTCCAGTAGATCCTGAGCACAAATATCCAAGAGACGCTTCCACCCTGTGTCATAAGGCTTGTCAGGCATGTCAGATTTGTTAGGCTTGTTCACAGATGCGCTTTCCTTTACCAATTGGTATATACCATTGTATAACACAATAGAAATGGAAATGCATCTCTCCAATGAGATGAGGGGGGAGGTTTTCCTCGGCCTCTATGGCCTTGCTTGGCGGGTAAGATACGTCACCAAACGTCGCCCATTTGGTGACAGTTGTAGAATGATTAACCTCTCACAAAATGTTGGAGTTACTGCCTCTCTGCCAACCTTCCAAGCCATTTTGACTTCGCTTTTACAGCACTATACGTCAGCAGTAGTGACAGCTTTCAAGCTCCAACGAGCCTCCCTAGCCATTTAGACCATGAGAGCGGGAAGGACACTTCCAAAATGCTCGACTTTCGTGAAGTAGGAGACCGGACCCTGAAGATTCAAGATCTCGGCCCCCCCATCCCGAACCGTACGGGCAGCTTGTCACTGCATACGGCTCTCAGGGAACCTCTACGACGATGGTTGGGATATGGATTGTATGCCAGATCAGAGAGGCGGAGGTGATCATATTCTCCTCGATGGATTCTCTGGTGGCATGGTGCACAGACAGGAAGTTGTTTCCGGTTGAGTTGACGAAGGAGCGCATTGATACCGGTCGGCTCCTTTTCTCCGATTTTACGAATATGTCGGACATGGTGCATTTCAACATCGCTCTTGCTTATACAGATGCAACATGGCATTCCCAATCTTGAGCGTGCCCGCAATTTCATGCTCCATTGGAGCGGATCGACCTTGTTATAGTTTCTCATAAAACCATAACGCCTTTTCTTCCAGTCGTGATTGTAGTAAAATGTGACAGTACGCTCTTGTTTGCCGTCCGGGGTCTTGATCCGAACGGTGGGGGCTTTGCCATAGCGTTTGAAGATCTGGCCGATCGTGCATTTGTATTTGGCAGCTAACGTGTGGGCGAGGGAAAATTGCAGAATATATTGTATTCTGCCCAGACGTGAGAAGTTATCCGCAAAACGATAGGAGTTTTGTATTCCTCGGTTGATGCCGTTGAAGAGCAGGATCATCTGCTCGGCTTCTAGATGAAGCCATTGCGTTTTGGTGATTGGTCTGCCCTTGGCGGTACAGAAGCCCTTGGTGTGCAACTTGTTGATGAGGGAGGCCATTGGGGCAGTCATGAGGATTTCCCAGCCGGTTGATCGGCGTCGGATAGGCCGCCGTGAAATGGAGTTCCTGCTGGTAACGATGCGAGGTTCCCCTTTTCTTCCAATTTGGAGATTCGTCCCTAGGAAACGGGCTTGTCCTTTGCGTGCTGGGGTGATCTTCGTTTTTTCTGTCGAGAGAGTCAGTGCTAAGCGTTGATGCAGAAATGTAGCAAGTTCCTCTTTGATCTGCACTGCTAGCTTGTGGGGGCCAGAAATGCCGATGATCCAGTCATCTGCGTATCTTATGTACTTGATACGGATGAAGTCAGGATCCTTGACCACTCCCGATGGGATACTTCTTATCTGTTTGACCAGTGCCCGGAAGGTTTTTGTGCGTGTTGCTCCTTTCTTGACGAGTCTGCGCTTCTGCGATTGCAGTCTGACGTATTGGGGGTTCCTGCGTTTTTGCCCTTCACCTCGGTTTTCTCGTGCCTGTATCTCTTGTACTTTCTCGTCTAGCTCGTGTAAGTAGATATTGGCTAAGATGGGGCTTGCCAGACCCCCTTGAGGTGTTCCAGCGTGATTTTCGTGTGAGTCCCCTTGCATATCAAAATATCCGGCACGAAGCAATTTCCAAATAAGATTGAGAAAGCGTTCATCTTGGATCTTTTTACGTAATAAGCTTACTAAGATCCCGTGCTCGATTTCATCGAAGCACGCTCGGATATCTCCTTCTACGAACCAGTTGAGTCCGGGCCATTTTGCCCGTATTTCGCACAGTGCCGTATGGCAACTGCGGTTGGGGCGGAAGCCGTGACTGGCGTCATGGAAGTATGGACCGGATGGACTCTCGTAGATGCATTCGAGGAGGAGTCGGATTACCTCCTGTACGATTTTATCGCGTGTTGAAGGTATTCCTAATTTTCTCTTTTTCCCATTCGCTTTGGGGATGTAGACGGTTCTTACTGGTTTGAATTGGAATTGCTCTGTTTGCATCTGCTCGATGATTTCGTCGATCATTCGCGGGGAGAACCCATCCAGCGTTTTTCCGTCTGTCCCTGGTGTCATGTTTCCTGGTGCTGATTTGATCCTTTCATAGGCGAGGATGTACAAATCTTTTTTGTACATCAGACGATAAAGGTGATCATTTTTCCATTTCCTGTCTGTATTCAATTGTCGTAGTCGCTCTAACCGAAGTAAGGTCTTATCTGACTCCTCCAAGTCAACCTCCTTAGATTTAAGCTGGTTCCCCTAGAACCCTTCCCGTTGATCAGACGGTACTATGGTTCCTCCGTGACCTTGGTCCTAAAGGACTTTAGGTCATCCCCAAGTTACCTGAAAAGGTTCGTTCCGTGTTTTAGGTAGCCCTTCCGTCGTTTCCCGCTCCTTGCGGGCTGGTTTCGGTAGGAGTTTTCGTGAGAAGAGCTTGCTTTCCCCCGAATACCGAACACAGGCGATCATATCGTGTCCTGTGGGCCTCGTTCTTTAACCCCCGCGACTCGGCTTCAAACAGTTTGGTCAAAACCCCACACGGCCTAGCTGACTGGCGTCTGGTTTGCGATACTCAAACTTCACCAGCCTTGCTCACATCATGCTATTTTCCCCTCACACCTTTCGGCTGAAGGTGTCCCTGCACTTTTTGTTTGTGCAGGTAAGATGCTGCTTTAATCACATTACTCCAGTGATGTCTCTTCCTTGAGACAGAACCCTTTCTGCCACATGGGCGCAAAAGCTCCAACGAGCCTCCCTAGCCATTTAGACGGAAGTAGGGATGGTGTTATACTGTTGACGTTTAGACTATCCCAAGGGCAGGAGGAAGTGACAGAACAAGAAGGGAAACTTGTTCAGAGTGGCAATTAAGTAAAAGAAACGGGAGTAAAAGAGGAATTCAGGCAGGAACCTTGAGAGGTTTTTCGTTCTTTTTGTTCTTTTTCAGGTGTTTGCGTACCACTGGGAAGCGAGGGGCGGGATCAGGTCGCAATCCTTTCGGGCGTCCAGGAGAAACCCCCCGAGGGAGGCACGGGCGAGCGGGTGTCCCAAGCTGTGCAAGTAAGGTCGGCATTGCCCGACGGACTTGTGCAGGGGTGAGAGGACGGCTCTTCCGTTCCCATGCTCGATACACGGCCTGTCCCAGCTCACGTACCAAGTACAACTGAAGCATCACAATGGCCAGCAGCCAGCTCCAGCGTTCAAATTGCGAAGGTGTGCGTACATGAACCTTGGTCCAGAGCAAATCCTGCGGTGCCAGAAGCGATAGCCATGTTCTTGAGAGAAACGCCGAGCGTAGTGTGTAGGGATCTCTTGCAGAGGAATGAGATCATCCAAGGTGATGTAGCAACTGAGCCGAGGGTCACGCTTACTATCCTTGGCTGCCTCCCGCTCGACGCAGATAACTTGAACCACAAGCTCGCGGTCCTGCGGTGCCAATGAAGCTTGTCGAAGCGGCTGATGTGCACGGTTCTGCCTTTGGCATCCTGCAAACAAGCAGTAGCGTCAGGCTCCCCATGAGTCTCTTTGCGCTTGCCTTGAAAGAGCGAACCATCTTTGGGAATAGGGCCGCGTGGATGAAGACGTTTTGCAGGGCGGTAGAGCCTGCGGTCAGTTTTGAGGCGGACCAAGCAATGGTAGCCCAAATCCTGGCAAGCACGCAAGAACTCTGGTGTTGCATAACCCCGGTCGGCAACCACAATGACCTGACGATCCCCAAAGAGGGGCCGCAGTGCTCGCAACTGTTCAATGGCCACTTGCACTGCTGTTTTCTCTGTCGGGATGCGTCTTGTGTCCAAAACAGGAGTCCAACTGCTTGGAGTCTGTGGCAAGAGCACCACATTGGAGTACTGCCACCCCACGCTCAGCGCCTTCTCTACCAAGGGCAGGTTAGGCAGATGGATGTAGCCACGGTCTTCGCTCGTTTGCGCTTCGGCGCGTTCTATCACTGTGGCATCTACCCCCACATAGATCGGTTCCCCTTTTGCCATTTGTGTCAGCAATGTGCTCACAAACACCTTTTGCAGCTCATCACTGTTGATGCGTCCATCTTCTAGCGCTTCATAGGCGCTAGGCCATTTCCGCTCAAAAAAGGGAGACTGTGATAACTCTGGCAACGATTGCGCTTGACTTTCACTAAGCAACGCGTCTGCCAAATTGAAGAGGGCATCCCCTCCTCGTTCAAAGCTGGCATAGATCTGCTCACGAAGTTGCTTCAATATGTTAAGGTTCACTTACGTAAGAGTCCTTTGTGTTTCTTTGTTTTGATTGCAAAGTACTTTACGCTCTCAGGCAGTCTTTGGCAAGCCAAGGCTGCCTTTTGTTTCCAGGTAGTCTAAAGCGCCATGACCTTGCAGGTCAGAGAGAAGGATGAAAATGTATACTGTAGCAGGAGGTGCGTGCCAAGGTCGGATAAGGCGACTGATGCATCAAGCTCGGGTCTAAAGCTGGCCTGGGTGTGACCAGAAGAGAGAATTGTTGCCATGCTTCGCAAGAAGTTAAGCACGCGTAGGAACTTTGTGAACGTTTCCACACCTCATGCATCTCCGGCTTAGCAGGAAAAGACGAGATCAAAAGGAGGAACGCGCATGCAAGTCGTTCATGATCACTGTTGTGGACTCGATGTCCACAAAAAGACCGTTGTCGCATGTATTATGGTGACCTCCCCACAAGGAGTTGTACAGAAGCAGGTTCGCACCTTCTCAACCATGACGGCTGACCTGCTTGCTCTTGCTGATTGGCTGGGGGCCTCCCATGTCACCCATGTGGCCATAGAATCAACAGGGGTGTTCTGGAAGCCCGTGTTTAATTTGCTCGAAGCTGATTTTGCAGTGATTCTGGTCAACGCACAGCATATCAAAACGGTGCCTGGGCGTAAGACCGATGTGAAAGACAGTGAGTGGATTGCTGATCTATTACGGCATGGGTTACTTAAGGCGAGTTTCATTCCTCCTCAACCAATTCGTGTCTTACGGGAAATGACCCGATACCGCACATCACTCATCAAGGAACGAGCACAAGAGGTTAACCGCTTACAAAAAACGCTAGAGGGGGCCAACATCAAATTGGCTGCTGTCGCCACGGATGTACTGGGTAAGAGTGGTAGAGACATGATCCAAGCATTAATTGACGGAGAGACCGATGCGCAAGTCCTAGCAGATTTAGCAAGAGGGGTGTTACGCAAGAAACTGCCACAGTTACAGGAAGCGCTACTTGGTCGTGTGCAACCGCACCACCGCACCTTACTTGCCCATATTCTGGCTCACATCGATTTTCTCGAAAGCACCTTGGAGCAGCTATTAGCCGACATCGAGGCCCAGTTAACCCCTTACAAGGAAGAGCGAGAACTCTTGACCAGCATTCCGGGCATTGCCGACACCACTGCTGCCATCATCATTGCTGAAATTGGAGTAGATATGGAGGTGTTTCCCTCAGATAAGCATCTCGCATCTTGGGCTGGCCTGTGCCCCGGCAATCGCCAAAGTGGCGGCAAGCGACTCAGTGGTGCTATTACAGGAGGCAATCCCTATCTGCGCTCGGTGTTGACTGAAAGCTGGCCTGGGCTGTTTCCCATACCAAAGACAACTACTTATCTGCCCAATATCATCGTCTGGCCCGACGCCTCGGACGAAAGAAGGCGATTGTTGCTCTGGCGCGATCCGCATTCTGGTCATCATTTATCATGTCTTACGGACCAAGAAACCGTACACTGAGCTGGGTGCTGACTACTTTGACAAACTGGATACCACCCGTCTGCAACACCATCATACCAGTCGTTTGGAGCAACTCGGCTTTACCGTGACTCTGACTCCTAAAGAGGCGGCCTAACCCTGTTGGCATTGTTGTGCGGACGGGAATGTGAAGAGAGTTGAAGCTTGACGAGCATAGGCTTCTGTTCCTCTTGACCCAAGCTGATGCTTGGGTAGATCCCTCGTTGTCCTTTTTGGCTCTTTCTCCCCGTGTTTCGTCTGCTTTCTCACAGGGATCTGCAAGCCCTCTGCCCGGTTTCCGGCTTCTCTCTCGTTTCCGCACGTCTCGCTTCGCTCCTCGGTCTCTGCCACCGCTTGTCCTATTCCCCACCGGGGCAAGGGAGGATATTTTCGTAGGAATACTAGTGAGCAGTGAGGAGCGGTCGTGGTCGGTTTGGCGACTGATGCTTCATGCTCGCGTAGGAAGTTGACCCGGATGCGTCCAGAATACATGATTGTCGCTACGTCTTCAAGACGTAAGCACGCGAGGGAAACTTGTTGTTGTTTCCGCATCCACCGCTCCTCGCCAGCCTGCGCGATCCCGTTGCACCAACAGAAGGAGCAGCTCCCATGCAAGTCGTCTACCAACGTTGCGCCGGATTAGATGTCCATAAAAAAACGGTTGTGGTTTGTGCCATGATCACGGAGGCTTCTGGCGCGGTCCAAAAACACGTTCGGACGTTTCTGACCATGACCGCCGATTTGTTAGCGTTAGACGAATGGCTGCAAAGTATGCAGGTCACTCATATAGCAATAGAAAGCACAGGAGTGTATTGGCATCCAATATATAATCTTTTAGAGCAAGAGCGGACAGTCATTCTTGTCAATCCTCAGCATATGAAAGCGATTCCTGGGCGTAAAACCGATGTGAAGGACGCAGAATGGCTCGCCGATCTCTTACGTCATGGTTTACTCAAAGCCAGTTTTATCCCTCCTCAGCCCATTCGAGAACTGCGTGAACTCACCCGCTACCGCAAGACACTGGTGCAAGAGCGTGCCGAAGCCGGTCAATCGACTGCAAAAGCTCTTGGAGGGAGCCAACATCAAGTTAGCGTCGGTGGCGACTGATGTGCTAGGGCGCAGTGGGCGTTTAATGCTTGATGCCTTGATTGCGGGAACCAACGATGCCGAAGCCTTGGCAGAGCTGGCACGAGGTCGCTTGCGTGCCAAGTTGCCTGACTTGCGCAAAGCCTTAGATGGGCGTACCCAGCCTCACCACCGTTTTCTGCTCGAACGGATCTTGGCTCACATTGATTTTCTTGAGGCGTCTCTTCAAGAGATCCAGCAACAGATCGAGGAGCGGTTGCGCCCTTTTGAAGAAGCCATGACGAGGCTATTGAGTATTCCAGGTATTCAAGAGACTGCTGCTGCGGCCATCTTGGCTGAGATTGGCACCGAGATGTCTCGCTTTCCTACAGCTGCACACTTGGCCTCCTGGGCAGGTGTCTGCCCTGGCCACAATCAAAGTGGGGGTAAGAACCGAAGCGGTGCCACACGAGCAGGCAATCCTTATCTCAAAGGCATTTTAGCTGAAGTGGTCTGGGCCATCTCTCACACCAAGAACAATTACTTGTCCGCACAGTACCACCGTCTCGCTCGGCGCAGAGGCAAACAAAAGGCTGTCGTTGCTGTTTCTCACAGTGTGTTGGTCATCATCTATCATCTCTTAAAAGACAAGCAGCCCTACACTGATCTGGGGGCTGATTACTTCGATAAGCTGGATCTCAAGCGCGTTGAGCGTCACCATATCCGCCGTCTGGAGCAGCTTGGCTATACTGTTACCCTGACTCGCCATCCGAGGCCGCTTGACCCCTTTGAAGCCTTCAAACGAGACTAGTACTACTCAACAGCCAAGATTTCTCTGGCTTGCTTTTTTGTGCCTTTTTCTCTCTTATCACTCTTCTTCATTTTCGAGGGAACGTCAACAGAGATGCATCAGGCTCTCTTGGCTCGCGGAGTCAGCATCACGGAGCGCAGTGTAACGCATTTGATGCAGCGTTACGAAGAATTAGTAGCGCTACGGATGGCAGAGAACAGCCGACTGAAAGAACGGTTACAGAAGCAAGGACGTGTCATCCTGGCCATCGATGGGTTGCAGCCTGATGTAGGACATGAGGTCCTCTGGGTGATACGGGACTGTCTCTCCGAAGAAATCCTGCTGGCTCGTCCTTTACTCAGCAGTAGCCAGGGCGATTTGACCGCTTTATTG
>VBJK01000129.1:0-8204 GCA_005879655.1 Chloroflexota bacterium
TGTCACCTCTGATCAGCAACCCTGGTGGTCGTCGTTCATTAGTGGACAAGAAGCCCGCTATCAGCTTGAGCTGCGTTCCCGACCGGCAGAACTTGCTACTTATGAGCGTGGCTTGCTCTCTATGCTCTTCCCCAAGCCACAATCCCAGACTATTGCTCTGACTAAATTGGCTAAGGTGTATAAGCGCAAGGCGCAAGCATTCACCAGGCCATTGAAGCAGCATATGCTCGAACGAGGCTTCTATGATCCCCAACGTCAACGTTTTGGCAAAACTTTGGGCGCAATCAGTGTGCTATGCTTGCTCTTCTCTGCCATAGGCATTATTAGCAGCTTGATTGCAGGAGGGACGTCGGGAGCATGGCCGATTATTTTTCTGGCGCTCGGCTTACTACTTATCGCTATAGTTGCTTGGTTCCTATGGCTTCTGTATTCGCGCCTGTCAGAGCGCGGTGAGCAGGAGGCACGGCGCTGGCAAGCCTTCTCTAATTATCTGACATCTATCAGCCAAGGCGGGCAACCTGTAACCTCTCCGACCCGGTTTGCCCAATACCTCGCTTATGCTACCAGCTTTGGTCTTTTAAAAGGATGGCTTAGCGCTTTCCAGAGCCAACAACGGTTGCTGGTACCTCCTTGGTTCCGTCCCCTGGCCACGGCGCTTGATGAGGACGATACGACCTTCCTGGACATGCTGATCTATACCAGTATGATGAACGAGAGGAGTAGTAGTAGTGGCGGTAGCAGTGGTGGTGGCGGTGGCGCAGCTGGTGGCGGCTCTAGTGGGGCAGGATAATGGGTGCACACCAGTTTTGTACAGGCAAGAGCAAAGAAACCCGTAGCAGCGCAATTTATTGCGCCAGAGGCAAGAGCAAAGAAACCCGTAGCAGCGCAATTCATTGCGCCGTGCCCTGCCAAATAGGCCGTAGCAGCGCAATTCATTGCGCCAGAGATATCAGCAAAGAAAACAAGCGCAATGTATTGCGCTGCTACGGGCCTTCACACCCATATCAGCCTATAGGCAAAGAGAAGAAGAAAGTACTTCCCTCCCCATCTTTGCTGCTGAGCCACATCCTGCCACCATGTTTCAGAACGATTTCGCGCGCAATGTATAAGCCCAGTCCCAAGCCCCCAGCGGGTGCATGGCCATCGTTGTTACGTACACGGTAGAAACGGTCGAAGATGTGAGCTTGCTCCTCTTGTGGGATACTATCGCCTTCATTGTGGATGGCAACGATAACCTCATGGCTATGCTCTTTGTCACATTCCACAGTAACTTGAATGGGTTTTCCTGCTTGGCCATGCTTCATGGCATTGGTAAGCAGGTTGCTGAGTACCTGTTCTATACGCTCATCATCTATTGCTACAGGAATACTTTTTTCCTGCCCGTATAGTACTATCTTATAGTTTTCAGTACGAGATTGCTCAACGACCTGTTGTATCAATGCTACAATATCGACATTTTCGCGTTTGTGAAGTTCAAACATCTCTGCTCTCATACGTGTCACATCGAATATTTCGCTAATCAGTTTATTCATTTGAGTGACTTTCTGGGTGATACGCTGTAATGGTACCAAGCTTTGCTGGATAGGTTGTGATTGTATCTGCGAATGTTCATTATTTGTGGCTTGACGTTCTAAAGTGCGTTGCAGCAACTGAGCATTGCCTAGAATGGTGGTTAAAGGAGTACGCAATTCATGGGTAGTCATTGACAAAAAGTCGTCTTTAAGGGCATCTAGCCGTTCTAACTCTTTACGAGCCTTCACCTGATCGGTAATCTCAATAGCAGAGACCAGCACGAAACGAGCAGTATTTGTTTGCTCTCTATCCATAATGGGCGTGAGTGTATAGTCCCAGAAGGTCTCCTCTGCCGCGTCTGGTGACGGTTTGTAACGGACTTCCGAGACACGTACCGGAGTCTGCTCTTGCAGTACCCTGTTCCACAACTGTATCGCCTCTTCTCCCGATGGTACGATATTGAGCGTGTGCCATGTGCCACCAATAAGGTGTTGTGGGGGCAATACCCGTGAAATAATTTCTAAGTAACGTGGACTACCCAGGATCAGTGTCGCTGTACGAGCATCATATAAACCAAGAATAGCCGAAGACATATTCTCAAAAATTAAGCGCAGTCTCTCTAACTCATCCTGTATTGCGCGGGCATGTTGCTCGGTTTCATCGAGTGCATAGATGATGACCCCATCAACGCGCTCATTGGCGTCGTGTGAGGGTACGATAGTATAGGCAAAATAGCTTTCGACTCCCTTTGATGCCGTGCCTGGTAAATAGGTCAACATTCTGGGAACAGTATGTCCTATTTCCTGCCGATACACTTCGCGTGCCAGACGGATGATATTTCCGCCAGTACCTGCTTCCCAGAACAGGTCAAGGACTTCTTCGAGTGGACGACCTTGTACGGCATGTCCTCCTAGCAAGTGGGCGTAGCGGGGACTAAAAGCCTCCACGATCAGACTGGCTCCGCGCAGTACCAGTATGTAGAAAGGTGCCAGCTCCACTATCTCGTTCAGGCGTAGACGTTCGCTTTCTAGAATAGAGGTCAGCTCTTGTAGCTCGCTGGTACGTGCTCTCAACTCATCATTCGTGGTCTCTAACTCCTCGTTGGTGGCCTGTAACTCCTCATTGTTGGTCTCCAACTCCTCATTCGTGGCCTGCAATTCTTCGTTGGTCGTTTCAAACTCTTCAATACTGGCTTGCAACTCTTCGTGTGTTAAGACTAACTCCTCATTACTAACCTGTAGCTCCTCGTTGGCATCCATGAGTTCTTTATTCACATCGCTCAAGCGTTTATTTGCTGTGCCTAACTCATTCACGAGATGGGTCTGTTCAGTCTGAATGGCTTCTAGCTGGCGTCGCATCTGGATCTGTTCAGTGATCTCTGTCACGCTAATAGTTGCCAGATCGGGTGAACCGGCTTCGATTTGCATCAATGTAAACGCTAGGCTGATAAATCTGCCATTGCCGCCGCTTACGTCCATTTCAACTTCTGGGAGCGTGATCGGCCTGCGCTCACGGAAAAGCTGATCGATTGCTGAGCGCGTTTGATGGTAAGGAATGCCACGCACAGCATGCAGAAAATCCAGTTCATCAGGCGTGTCGCGCAACCCTAGCAAGCGGCGTGCTAAGGCATTTGCCGTTAAAATGCGGTACGAACGATCAATGACCACAACGCCTATGGGTAAGAAAGGCAGCAATGACTCGTTAAAACGCCGTAGTTGTCCTATTTCAAATGATGGAGCAGATGATTCTTGAACTGCCGTTTGCTCCCCTAGGTTTCTGTTTGGGCGATTCATGACATGTCTCCCCCAACTCGGTGTACTGCTCTCAGAGTGCGCCTTATGACGCACCGACGGAAGCGCACTGCCCGTACAACGATAAACCTTCCACTGCTTATTCACCAGTTCATAAAAAGATTGCATTGGTCGTACAGTTTCTGCCTTTCCTAAAAATAGATACCCATCAGGAGACAGTGAAAAGGCAAACTGATTGAGCACGTAATCTTGCAGCTCAAGTGTAAAGTAAATAAGTACATTGCGACATAAGACTAGATCAATACGAGGAAATGGTGCACTTCTACTTAGATCTTGCTGACCAAAGATCACCATTTGTCGCAGTGTTTTGGAAATACGGTATCCATGATCCACGCGCTCAAAGAAACGATCTCGATATTCAGCAGGTATACCTTTGAGCAAGTTCTCAGAATACAGCCCACGCCGCGCAAAATCTATAGCGGCTTCGTCCAGATCAGTCGCAAATATTTTGACGCTCCACTCTGGTAGCTCGCTTCCTAAGAGATCGGTGAGCAGCATCGCCAGCGAGTAGGGTTCCTCTCCTGTGGCGCAACCCGCTGTCCAGAAGCGTAAAAGACGATCCCGTTCGCGTGCTTTGGCAATAAGTTTTGGCAGAATTTCGCTTCTCAGATAAGAAAAAGCTTCTGCATCCCGAAAAAACTGTGTCACATTGATGAGAAATGCCTTGACAAGCTCACCTACCTCTTCGGGATATTGCACCAAGTAGTCCGCATAGTCACGCATAGTGCGGCAATGCGTGACAGTCATACGGCGACCGATACGGCGCAAGATGGTTGAAGTTTTATAGGGACGAAAGTCCACACTGGCTTGCCGACTTACCTGCTCAAGAATATCGCGCAAGACATCTTCTGTACGCTCTTCGGTTGGTGGGATACTTACACCTCTTAGTAGATCATAGAGTAACGGTCCAATTTGCTCTATTGGTGCCTCAAAATCAACAATAGTCGGAGGCAGTGCCAATGGCATAGACGGGTAGCGTGCTGTCTGTGGGTCCTGTACAATGACCGTGCCTCCTGCATTTTTCACATCCACGGCTCCTACTGCTCCATCAGAGCCAGACCCCGTCAGAATTACCGCGATTAAGTGGTCTCCAAAGGCCAGTGCTGCTGTTGAAAGCAAGGTATCGACTGACGGCCTCGGTCGCTTCAGACGGTTTTCCTGTATCTCCACCTGATGATCTTTGATCACAACATGGTGGTTGGCAGGCACGACGTAGATGGACCCTGAGCGCAGTCGGCTTATTTGAGTGACTAACTCAACAGGGAGCTTGGTGCGGTGTTGCAGGATGAGATCAAGGGTACTTTGACGATTGGGATCAAGGTGTTGGGCAATCACAATTGGTGCTGGAAAATCCAGTGCCAGGGTGCTGACCAGGACAGAGAGAGCCTCAACTCCGCCTGCCGAGGAACCAACCACAACCAGATCGTTAGGGATAGCATCCCTTTTCTCAACTTCGCTCATGAGATTTTGATACTCTCTTTGTTGGGGCTACAGAAAATGTCTCTTATAATCTCTTCTATATATAGAGACTAGAAACAAGTTCATATTACTATATACCTGTGGTCCTTTTCTGTCAAGATGTACGAGTCAAAAACAATTCTCATATACTTGCAAAGAATACTGTTTTAAAAGTCCGGCAGAAACATTTTTTGCTTGAGAAACGTGTACTCAAAAGAGGTAATCTAAGAAGCAGACCTATATTGTTGAGTATATAGTACTGTTCCCCTTGTTACCATTGGAGTGTTGGCGTGACTGGACATGACATTATCGTTATCGGTGCTTCTGCGGGAGGAGTTAGTGCATTAGCACAACTGGCTCGCCAATTACCTGTGCATTTCCCGGCGGCAGTGTTTATTACAATACATATTCCCGCGCGTACGCCGAGTATGTTACCAAATATCTTGAATTACGCCGGGCTACTGACCGCGCTTCACCCAGATGATAGAGCTGAAATTGCAACTGGTCATATTTATGTGGCACCCTCTGATCATCATTTGCTAGTCATGCAAGGCTGTATTCGTGTAGTGAAAGGTCCGAAAGAAAATCGTCATCGTCCGTCTATTGATGTCTTATTTCGATCGGCTGCGTTGGCTTATGGGCCACGAGTCGTCGGTGTTGTTCTTACTGGCTCTTTAGATGATGGAGCAGCAGGGTTACTTGCGATCCACCAATGTGGTGGTATCAGTGTAGTACAAGATCCAAAGGATGCACTTTATCCAAGCATGCCTCAGAGTGCCTTAGAACTTGTTGATACAGATTATTGCTTGCCTCTTGCTAAGATCGGACCCCTGTTAACACGGCTAGCCCACGAGCAGGTTGATACTCCACTGTCACCCATAATGCCTAAAGATCTGGAAAAAGAGGTGAGAATTGCTGCGATGGAGACCGATACGTTGAGTAAAAATGAGCAAGTTGGCAACCCTTCTATGCTTTCCTGTCCTGAATGTGGGGGAGTTTTATGGGAGCTACAAGATGGCACGTTACTGCGGTTTCGTTGTCGTGTAGGGCATGCGTTCTCAGCAGATAATGTACTTGCAGAGCAGGGTGAGATAGTAGAGCGTGCGCTCTGGGTGGCATTAAAGACTTTGGATGAGAAAGTAGAACTTTCGCGTCGTGTAGCTGAACAGGCACGTAAGAGTGGTAGCGAATGGCTTGTGCAGGTGTTTGAGCGGCGTATACAAGAGGCTGTAAAAAGTGCAGAGGCTATTCGCTCCCTCTTGTGCTAGCGGCCATCCATAAAGGATGCCCTGGCCGCTGAGTGAACCCGTTAACCACGCTAATCCGTATAACGTCTTATAATGTTGGAAGTCAGATCCATCTCCCATAGAGCTAGAAGGAGTAAAAGAGATGCCTGGAAAGAAACCCTTGCGAGGGGTCAATGATAAAGAACAGCGTCAGTATGAGCATATAAAGGTATCAGCAGAGAAAAGCGGTCGCTATGGAGAGCGTGCCGAGGAGGTGGCTGCCCGTACCGTCATGAAACAGCACAAACAGAAGCAGCATAAGAAGGAACAATAAGCCTTTCATCCCCTTACCATAAAAAATAAAGTATCGTACGGAAAGAAGCAAGTAAGGAGTCTCTCATCCGATGGATAGCGAAACCGCTGTAATTTTAAAAAAGCCTATTACAGGTATTAACATAGCCGCCGCTAGCGTGAGACAAAGCCACCAGACAGAATTAGAGGCTATTGCCCGCTATCGGCGTGTCACCAATTACCTCGCAGCAGCACAGATCTATCTCAAAGATAATGTGCTACTGCAAGAGCCTCTGCAACCTGCACATATCAAAGATCGCTTGCTTGGTCACTGGGGAACCAGCCCCGGCATTAACCTGCTTTATGCCCACCTCAATCATCTTATCAAACGCTATGACCTCGACATGTTTCTGGTGACAGGACCAGGACACGGAGCACCAGCCAATCTGGCGAACCTTTATCTGGAGGGTTCACTGCGTGATTGTTACCCGGATCTCACCTTTGACAAAAGAGGTCTGCACGCCTTTGTCAGGAGTTTCTCCTGGCCTGGTGGCTTTCCTAGCCACCTGTACCCAGGCGTGCCAGGCACGATCCATGAAGGTGGGGAACTTGGCTATGCCCTGGCCACGGCATTCGGGGCGGCGATGGATAACCCAGAGCTGATTGTGGCTTGTATTGTTGGCGATGGCGAGGCGGAGACCGGCCCAACGGCGACAGCGTGGCATTGCTATAAATTTCTTGATCCTGCCGAATCGGGGGCGGTCTTGCCCATTCTGCATGTCAATGGTTATAAGATCTCTAATCCGACGATTTTTGGCACGATGAGTGATGAGGAGCTGTTATACCTATTTACGGGCTATGGCTATCAAGTGATATTTGTGCAAGGTGGCGAGCAGGGCGATCTGGATGCTCAACTTTATGGTGCACTGGAGCAGGCCTATCACGAAATACGGCGCATTCAGCGGGCCGCTCGTGTTGGCAATCGCATTGAGAAGCCAGCCTGGCCTATGATTATTCTACGCTCCCCTAAAGGCTGGACAGGTATTAAAGAGCTAGATGGGCAGCCTATTGAGGGATCATTCCGTTCCCATCAGGTGCCGGTTGCTGATGCCAAGACAAATCCTGAGCATTTGCAGTTGTTGGAGCAATGGTTGCGCTCTTACCATGTCGCAGAACTCTTCGATGAACAGGGTAGCCCCACAGCAGAAATCCTGCAACAATGTCCTGCTGGCGACCGTCGCATGGGTAGCAATCCACATACGATAGGTGGTTCCCTGCGCCGTCCGCTTGATCTGCCAGACATTCACGAGTTCGCGGTTGAAGGCAAGCAGAGTAAGGATTTCCAGCGTGGTGGCCTGGACGTGAGCAGTGTGGAGCAGGTCGGGAAATACCTGGCCGAAGTGATACGGCGCAACCCGCACATCTTCCGCATCTTCAGTCCAGATGAGCTGGCATCGAATAAGCTCACAGCTGTCCTTGAGGTGACAAAGCGCGATTACCAATGGCCCGTACCTCCACACAACGAGGATATCACAGCGCACGATGGACGCGTCATAGAGGTTCTCAGCGAGCATGACTGCCAGGCATGGCTCCAGGGCTACCTGCTCACCGGACGGCATGGTCTGTTTCCATCCTACGAAGCTTTTTTAAATATCATTACCTCGATGATGGACCAGTATGCCAAGTTTCTCAAAATGTCGCAAGAGATCTCCTGGCGCTTACCCGTCTCCTCGTTGAACTACCTGGAAACTTCAACGCTGTGGCGTCAGGAGCATAATGGCTTCTCGCATCAAAGTCCTGGCTTTATCAACTCGGTACTCAATAAAAAAGCAAATGTCTCCCGCGTCTACCTACCTCCTGACGCCAATTGTTTAATTAGCACGATTGATCACTGTCTACGTAGTAA
>VBJK01000129.1:8321-24725 GCA_005879655.1 Chloroflexota bacterium
GGCCCAGATCTTACGTGATGAGATACCAGAGTTGCGTTTGCGCGTAGTAAATGTGACGGATCTCTTGGTTTTAGAACGCGATACTGCACACCCGCATGGCCTGGACGATGAGCTGTTTGCGGCACTCTTCACTGCCGAAGCACCAGTGCTTATAAATTTTCACGGTTATGTCTCGGCAGTGAAACAGTTGCTGTTTGGTCGCCCGCATGCCCATATGCACAGGTTCCACATCAATGGCTATCAGGAAGAGGGCACAACGACCACGCCATTCGATATGAATGTGCGCAATGGCACGAGCCGTTACCATCTGATCATACAGGCGATCCGTCTGGCGGCTGTGCACAATCCTGTCGTAGCTGTGCGTGCCAGTGAACGCGTTCATCACTACGAATACATCTTGGTGGATCACCGGCGCTATATTCAGGAGCACGGTGTCGATCCTGATGAGATAAAAAACTGGAAGTGGCACGACTAAGTGGTCCCACCTTCCACGTCGCAGGGCAAGCACAAGGGATTGCCCTGGGCGGGGAAGGTGGAGCTTGTTTGAGCGGTATTGACCGCTACAGGAGCATGTAATGAAGATACTGGTCATGAATGCCGGATCAAGCAGTCAGAAAAGTCGCCTTTATGAGATAAACACAACACCGTCAGATACAGTTGCGCCCGCCCTATGGGAGGGAGATGCCGACTGGACAAAAGAAAAAAGCAAGGCACAACTGCGGGTGAGCAATGTTCATGGTCAAAAGGTTGAAATGACGATCGCTACGGCAGGGCGACCAGCTATTCTTGAGCAGATGTTGCAGATGCTCTGGTGCGGTGAGGCACGCGTGCTGGAAACGCCTACAGAGATCGCTATCGTAGGGCACCGTGTCGTCCATGGAGGAGCGGACTACCGTGAGAGCGTACTGATCACGCCACAGGTCAAAGAGGCCATCAAACGCCTCTCAGCCTTCGCGCCACTGCACAATCCGGCCAATCTAGAAGGCATTGAGATTGCAGAGCACCTGCTGAGCAACATGCCGCAGGTGGCTGTGTTTGATACAGCGTTCCATAGCCGTCTGCCGCTACAGAGTATCGTCTATCCTGTGCCCTATGAGTGGTTTGAGCAGGGCATACGCCGCTACGGCTTTCACGGTATCAGCCATCAGTATTGTGCCTGCCGCAGTGCGCAAATCGTAGGACGCGACCTGAACGCCCTGCGCATTATCAACTGTCACCTGGGCAATGGTTGCTCCCTTGCCGCTATCAAGCACGGACACAGCATCGAGACAACGATGGGCTTTACTCCCTTGGAAGGGCTGATGATGGGTAGCCGCAGTGGCTCAATTGATCCAAGCATTCTGTTTTATCTGCAATGCGAAAAAGGCTATACAGCTGAGCAATTAGAGCACATATTGAATAAAGAGTCCGGCCTCAAAGGTGTCTCAGGGATCTCTAGCGATATGCGCGAGCTGAAGCGGGCCATCGATGCTGGAAGCGAGCGTGCTCAATTAGCACTTGACATCTTTATTTATCGCTTGCGTCTCTTCATCGGTGCCATGGTTGCAGCGCTGGGTGGCGTTGATGTGTTGACGTTTACTGGTGGTGTGGGCGAGCATGTGGCAGAGGTGAGGGCGCGTGCGTGTGCTGCTTTTGGCTTTCTCAATCTCAGTATTGATGCTGAGAAAAACTTATCCTCACCTGTTGATCAGGATATTGCGACAGCTGCTTCGGCGGTGCGTGTGCTGGTGGTGCATACTGAGGAGGATTGGGAGATTGCGCGGGAGTGTTGGCGTATTCTGCACAGTTAGGGCGGGTGGACCTCAATATATTACCGCAAGGAGAGCTGTAGTTGCGCCATTTATTGCGTTGTGCTCGCTATAAACAAAGAAAACGGGCGCAATGAATGGCGCGGCTACGGGTATGTTTGGCGAGCATGGGCGCAATGAATGGCGCAACTTTACATGCACGACTTGTGTGCAAAAAGACGCTCATCGCTGGCCCTGGCATCGGGCAATTAGAGTTGCACATCTCGTAATGGTAGAGAAACTTCATATGAAGATAGATCGTGATACATTCAAGAGCGCTTCTCCGTCGTGAAGCACATACTGATACATGAAGGATGAGATCTTACGAGAAAGGATGCAAACAAATGACAACTATCGATCCACGCACAAGCGATGAGAATGTTACGAACACGCGCAACGATTATTATGACCTTGTAAGCGTGCTCTATCATGCCCTAGAGTCTGCCAAGACGTACGCTTGCTACGTGCAAGATGCGACCTCCTGTGGGGACCAGGAACTGGCTCAGTTCTTTGAGGAGTGCCAACAACATGAGAGAGAGCATGCTGAACGCGCTAAGCAGTTGCTGGCAGCGCGTGCCGCACAGCACACTCCAAGTGACAATCCAACAAAGCAGGCTCCAGCCAATCCGCAACCAATGACTGATGAGCCAAGGATGGACGAGTCCCTGCCAGACCCCACTGTGTGGCCTGCCCGGTCCTTTGATGAATAATGAGGCTCGTTGGCTTGCGGTACGAAGTACCTTTAGTTAGTTCATCAAGCAGAGTTCAGAAAATATCCAGATCAGGTCTTCCCTAATCTGGATATTTTTTGTGTAGATGAAGAAGACCACCTTCTCGATAGTAGGAGGATGGTCTTTTGTATTTTTCGTCATAGTTAGCACAAGCGTTATGGTTAGTTATAACGCTTATTAATAAATATGAGATAATATGTTCATTTACTAACTTTCATCTTCGATAACGTCTATAGAAAGAAAGAGGTGTAGTTATCTCAAGAAAGGAAACGAAAATGATATTTGCTCCAAGTCAGCGACACAAGATCCTCATGGTCCTCATCCTCTGCATTTCTCTTCTTGGGGGGATTTCGGCATGTGCTGCTGGGGATGGGACTGTGACGGCGAATGTTCCAAGGTGCACAGGCGTTGTCATCAATAGTTGCAATAGCGATACGAAGAAAAACACCTCTTCCACGACCAATAATACTTCTCCCGCAACGAACAATACTGCCTCCATTCCACAGCTAGCTTCCATCTATCAAGGGACACTCATTGACATCACACTCAACGCGACATCAACGCTTACATTAACTTCTATCACTCAACACCAGGATGACATCAGTGCCCATATAGGTTTCGGGGATGGATCGGGAATGGCCCTAACAGCATGGTCCTCAACTCGGTGGCGGATATATTGAGAAGTGCCGTGGCTATCAAGGATTGTGGGAGATCAGAATTATATAGAGTGATAAACTCGCTCATGGGCTTTTTGGTTTCGATGGACAACGCATTGTCCTTTTACATGGCTATCTCAAACGAGTGGGGCAACCTGCCTCAAAGCGTGATTTGGATTTGGCTCACCAATATTGGGCAGAATACTTGAAAACTAGACTTGTCAGTCCCGTGCAGGAGGAAGATAATGAATCGATTTGAACAGCGTAAGCAAAAGTTCTTACAGGACTCTGAGGTGATGGAGGGCTATCAAGAGATGGCAGTTGAATTTCAATTAATGTAGGCGATAGAATCTATACGTGCAGGACAGCATATTAGCAAAGAAAGTCTTGCTACACAAATGGGAAGAAAAAGAGAAGCGGTATCCCGGTTACTTACGGCCAGCGACAGCAGTCCCACACTTTCAACGATTCTAGAACTTCTCTCAGCTTTACAACTGACGGCTGATATCGTATTACGTCGATCTCAAGAAGGTGAAGGTCCTATCAAAGTTGCTATAGAGTTTGATCTTGTGACCAAGTAGCCTGCTGACTCTGTGAACTGCGTCACAGTACCTCTGTGGTAATTTAGCTCAACATCCTGTTAGGAATGTGAGATAATGAACTCAATTACACAAACATTGTCTGTGACGCTGTATCTAGGAGCATAAATACATGTCATTAAACATCGTTGATATCCTTTTTGTGGTGACAGTTCTCCTGCTGGTCTTTAATGGACTACGTAATGGAGCAATTTTTAGTCTTATTAACCTGTTGAGTATTCCTGTTGGCTTTGCCGCGGCCCAGATGTTTGGCGGTCCCTTCACACAACTGTTAGCGGCCAATGGCCTGGCTGTCACGCCCTTTATTGCGTATGTAGTGGTCTTCTTTGGAGCAGTGCTGATCCTGCATATTATTGCAACGTCGGTGCGGGGTGTCGTGCAGAAGATTCCCATCATTGGCTTTGGCGACTCGTGGGTTGTCTTCTTAATGGTGTTGGGAGGTTTTCTTGGCGGCGTCCACACCTTTACGCAAGGTGTACCGACTGTCTCTGGTCTTACGATCCAGATCAACCAGTTGAAAGCATGGTACGATTTTTATAACCAGGCAGTCACCAATAGCCTGTTTGCCAAAGTAAATCTTTTCCTATTCCCTGCATTGTCATCTTTTGTCCCGTCTCTACCCCATCTATAGTCAGCAGCATGGGTTTGTCAGCATCGCTGATGAACCTATGCTCGTATGTCGTTCGTGTGGAATATGCCCGGTTGTCTTAATGATATCGTTCAAAGCTAGAAGCGGTACCATATCACTCTCAATCTGCCTGAGATTGCGTTCAAAGCTGTAAAGAAACATGGTACAATAACTGAAGCAGAGTAAATATATCTCTTTCTATGTTCGTTTTTGCTCGACTGCTGAGCCGTCTCAGTCAGGAGCTTCCATAGCTGAAGCCTCGTAGCTCGCTGCGATACCTGAGTCCTGGCTGTTCCAGCACATTGGCCTGCAAAGGGGATTTATACACGAGCCACAAAATGGTGGAAAGAGGGCAAGAAAAGGCTATGAATCGCTATAAAACTCTATATGCTAGGAAATTACTTTCGCTACTCCTAATAGTACTCAGGTGCCAGCGATGATCGATATCTCAGAGGCGCAGCGCCGTTCTCGACAAATGAAAGAACTCCTCCGACTATGCAACCTCCTACGCGCCGATCTTGGCCTGGATGAAGTCTTGCAGCAAATTGCCGCCTCTACATTGTTATGTACAGGTTTTCGTGCATTAACTATTAAATTGATTAATGAGCAAGAAAGATATATAGCCAGCGTAGCATTTAGTGGGGTGTCGAAAGAGGCTCAACGTGTCTTACGCGAAGTGCATGATCCTCTTGAGAAAATAACGTACATGATGCGCCCGGAGTTTCGCATTAGCCAGAGTTATTTTATCTCTCATGAACAGAGAGAAACCATTTCGCCTGCAACATCATCACAAAATGCGTCGGTGGAGACCCAGAAGCCTGGTAGCTGGCATCCTCATGATATGCTGCTCATTCCCATGTATAGCTTACGCGAGCACAAAATGCTTGGTTTCCTCTTGCTGGATGATCCAGAGGACGGAAAAAGACCAACCGATGAGAGCTTAGAAATGGCCGAACTCTTTGCCAATCAGGTCGCCAGCGCCATTGATAATGCGCGTCTTTTTGATGAGCAGAAAAGCGAGCGTATCGCACTGGAGCAAGGGATTGCTCAATTGTGTGAAGATCTAGAGTCGTTGCAGCATGGCAACCTGAGTGTACGTGGACGTGATACTCATCCCAAATTACTGCCTGTGGTCAATACCATCAATACTATAGCTGAAACCACAAGAGATACCATCAATACTATGCAGGACGTTGTGCAAGCCGTTGAAGAGTATGTGCTCAGTGTACGACACAATGCTGAGTTATTGGCGCGCGATACGAGTCAGCGCAAAGAGCAAATACAACGGGTTTCTGCTCTGGCAGATGAGATTGTTAAGCGGATGCAGCAGATCTCTGAGCGAGCAGCTCTCCTTTCACAAACGGTAATTGAGGCCATTGACATCACCAAAGAAGCACAAGTAGCGGTTGGCCGTGCTGTCGATGGGATGGCAAGAGTGCGCGAAGCAACGATACTGTCCGCACATACCATGAGGACCTGGCGGGAGAGCGGACAGGACATCAGCGAAACGGTACTGGATATTAGCGACCTAACTATTCGTATGCATCATCTGGCGCTCAATGCTGCTATTGAGACAACACGTGCAGGTGAGTATGGTCAGGGCTTTGCTGTCATTGCACAGGAAATACGTGCGCTAGCTACTCATAGTAATGATGCTGTGCGCAAAATTGGCTCGTACATTCGTATGATTCAGCATGAAGCCACCGCAGCATCACAGAGCGTTGAGCAGAGTACGCAGCAGGTCGTGGCACAAACTGAACTGGTAATGCAAGCTGTGGTTGCGCTAGAGGCTATTGGCATTGTCACTCAGCAGTTGAGAAATCATGTTCAGGGGTTGCGTACCTCTGCCGAGCGACAGACGCAGGGAACTCAACTTGCCGTTGGGGCTGTACAGGAAATCCTGCGTATGACTGACGGTATTACTCAATATACACATGAAATGCAAAAATCTATGGAACGCTTAGTAGAACTGGCTAATGCTTTGCGTACACGCATGGCTGCTTTTTGACTTGACTCCTAAGCATGAAAAGAGTACATTGCTAGTGCCATAAGCGACTGACACAGGCAGCATTGGTCAAGGATTGTCGAGTCTTGACCTGGGTGGCATTTCGCTCCTGGTTAGTCAAGCCACTGCAAATGAAGGGAAAGGGCAAGGCAGGCCACCCAAGCCACTCTACAAAGAAAGGGACGCCCATTCATCCCCTGCATGAGTGACAGGGGTCTCTTGGGCCTAGTTCGATGAATGTTGAGAACAATCCTCCGGCTGCCGGTGCGATTAAATTCCTTACCGGTCCGCTTACTGGTAAATCATTTCAGCTTTTTAAGCCAATTACGACTATTGGTCGTGATCCTACGAATGACATAGTGGTCTTTGACCCGAAGGTCTCGCGCTCTCATGCTCGCATTACGCAGGACAATGGCACGTGGCGTATAGAAAATCTTTCGCAAAAGAGTATTGTACTGGTTAATCAAAGTAATGTGCAACAAGCGATTTTGCAGCATAATGCGCGGGTGAATTTAGGGGATGATAGCTCTTTTGTCTTTCTTATGCAGGCACCCGTGCCGGTTGCGCCTCAATCCTGGGGTATTCCTGGATCTGGTATTATGCCTGCCGTATCACCAGTTGCTCCATCTTCTCCCGGACTAGCGGCATACTCGCCTACACCAGTAGGGGCACTCGCCCGCCATGTAGCAGCGGGAGCGCCCGCTGAAAAGACGATGTGGGCCGGGGAAGGCTCATTGGAGGTGAGCAGTAACCTGCGCCGCGAGAAAAAGGTACATCAATTATCCGGCCAACAACCCGTCAGTATTGGGCGTAACCCGGCCAATGAGATCGTCATTGATGAACTGGTGGTCTCTTCATTCCATGCACAGATTGTGCGCGAAGGGAATAAATGGGTACTGATCCATCCACACCCAATACGCGGCAACACGCTCAACGGACTACTCTACCAGGGTCGTCTCATCCGTGGCAATGAGCAGTTCCGCAAAATCCTTGTGCATGGCGACATCTTCCGTATCGGCGATGAGCATGGGACGCTAGTGACGCTTACCTTCGATAGCGGCATAGGACAGATGTTAGAGGCCCCTCCCGAAATCCACTCTATTCCATTTGGCGAGCCGATCATTACGCTTGGTCGTGCTCCAGATAATAGAGTGGTGCTCAATCATCCGCTGATCTCTGCCCACCATGCTCGTTTGGAGCAGATACCCGGCGGTGGCTATCGTATCCTTGACTTAAATAGCACCAATCATGTCTATGTGAATGGTCAGCTAATAACATACCAGATACTCAAAGATGGCGATGAAATTCGTATTGGCCCGTATCGCTTCGTATACACGCCAAGAGAATTAACACAGCACGATGAAAGTAGTAGTATTCGTATTGATGCTATCAATCTGGTGAAGGTTGGCAACAATAATGTCGTGCTACTCAATGATATTTCTCTGGTCATCCCGCCGCGCAAGTTTGTGGCTCTGGTAGGCGGCTCTGGTGCTGGCAAGTCAACCTTGATGGACGCACTCAATGGTTTACGACCAGCCCAACAGGGTACGGTGCTCTACAATGGGCAGGATTACTATAAAAGTCTTGCCGCCTATAGTACGCAGCTCGGCTATGTGCCGCAGGATGATATTGTGCACCGCGACCTGTCGGTTGAGCGCGCGCTCTACTACGCCGCCAAGATGCGTTTGCCCAGCGACTACAGCAATGAACAGATTCAGCAGCGCATTGATGAGGTATTGACCGATGTGGAAATGACGGAGCGGCGTAAATTGTTGGTGAGCAAGCTCTCCGGTGGCCAACGTAAACGCGTCTCCATTGCGCTAGAGCTGCTAGCCAATCCAAGCATCTTCTTCTTAGACGAGCCAACGTCAGGTCTTGATCCCGGACTAGATCGCAAAATGATGTACCTTTTGCGCCGTCTGGCTGACCGTGGACGCACCATTATTCTGGTGACGCACGCGACCAATAATATCAACGTCTGCGATTATGTCTGTTTTCTGGCGCAGGGTGGGCGCGTGGCCTACTTTGGTCCTCCCAACGACGCCAAAGAATTCTTCAAGAAGACAGATTTCGCCGAAATTTATAGCACATTGGAACCGACGAAAGATAATCCCAATATAGCAGTCGAGGCTGAAGCCCGTTTCAAAGCGTCCGTTGACTATACTCAATTCGTTAAAACACCACTCAACGACGGGCAAGCTCAGGGCGCGCATGTCTTGCAGTATCAGCAGATAGGGCAACAGCAGCAGAAACGTGGCAATCCCTGGATGCAATTTATGCTGCTTTCCATGCGCTATATCGAATTACTCAAAAACGACGTTGGCACGCTCGCCATCTTGCTGGTGCAGGCCCCGATTATAGCACTGGTTTTGACGCTTATGGTGCACTATCAGGTTGGTGGGGATGTCTTTGCCACTAATAAGATTGTGCAGTGTCAGACGCAGATCGTCACGAATGCTGGACCACTGGCCTTGCCGGAGGCGCAAACTTCCCCGACGACAGACTGTGATAACGTCAAGAAATTTCTTAGTGATAGCCATAATCGGCTGGCAAGTGATTTTGTGCAACACAAAGGCAACGACGTGGACAAAGCTTTGCAGGATTTCATTGCTAGAGGTCCAGGAGCTGACGCACAGACGGTGCTATTCATTATGGCCTTTGCGACCGTGCTCTTTGGCTGCATCAATGGATCAGGCGAGATTGTCAAGGAAGAGGCGATTTACCGGCGTGAACGTGCGGTCAATCTAGGTATCATGCCGTATATGTTCTCAAAGATTGTTGTGCTGGGCGTATTGTGCCTGGTACAGAGCGCGGTCTTAATCGCCATTGTCTATCTAGGGATGAACTTCTTACAAAAAGGGGTGATTGTGCCGATCGTGCCAGAGGTATACATCACGCTAGCATTGACCTCACTGGTAGGCTTAATGCTGGGCCTGACCATTTCAGCTATTGCCTCCAACAAGGATCGTGCCAACAGTTTTGTGCCGATTATTCTCATTCCCCAGGTTATCTTCTCCGGTACGCTCATTCCGCTGAAAGACTCTTTCACGCAGGCCATTTCAGTGGTCTTTCCCACGCGCTGGGCGATGGCGGCGCTAGGTTCTTCTATGGGCTTGCACGGGGACAAGATTGGCGACAATAAGCTGTTTGGCGATGACTATGCCTATCATGGCACGCTCTTCTCTACATTCACACATGCCGATGCTGCCAATCGTATTGTACTAGCTTGGGGTGCGCTGGTGGTGTTGACGATTGTGTTGACGATCCTGACGGCTGTGTTTTTGAAGCGGAAGGATGTGCGGGGGTAGGAGCGTATTAGAGGGCAAGCAACTGCCGTAACTCCTCGGCAACCAGGGCACCCATAAAGGATGCCCCTACAATGGTACGGAGACACCTCGCAGGCCGATTTGTACCCATTGTAGGGGCATCCATTCTGCTCCGTTAGATCGACCACTTTTGCTAGCGGATTGAGTAACTCTTGCACGTGGTCGCTGATCTTGAGGTAGCGCCTCTCTCCGTCCACCATCTCAGCTAGCAGTGGATCAAGGGGGTAGGCCAAGGCATCGCCAGGATGAGCGAAATTCAACCAAGGGAGAGGCTTGCCATTCCGGTGAAGGGCTGTAGCGTCTAGAAAGGTCTGTAGGCGTGGCGTAAATCATCGATCAGGGCCTTGGCGTACTGCGGATGGGCAGGATCATCTTCACGCGTATTGACTCCGTGCACGAATAATACGTAATCTTTGGCCATGACTACAACTCCTTTCAAAATTTCGTTTGCTTTATACTCACGATTTGATGAAGATTGCTAGTAATCTGAAATTAGCTTTACTGTTCGGTATAGAATATATCAGTTGCTGACGTAATTTATCAATGTTGTTCTCATGCAAATGATTATGCATAGAAAATGAAATCTTGTGTAATGAGGGAACAAAAACAAGAGAAGGGGGTATTCAAGAGGCGTTATGTCTGATTGCTCTCGGATTGATAGCGTTGCCGTTTATACACAGAATCTCGCCTTGTTCGAGGAGCTTAATCAGGTATGGTCGTGACTACCCACCCCCCTGCAAGACAACGTGTTATAGGACTAACAGATGGGACCATACACAAGTTCGCATAATTTCTTGTCACTAAGCGCTCTTATGCTTTACTCATTCGTTTAATAGGATAGGGGTCATCATGATCACTTTTGCTCTCATTTGATATGATAAGGTCGTCATGATCATTTCTGTTCTCAACATAAAAGGAGCGAGGTCGTATTTTATGCTTGTTTCTGTTATTGTTCCGGTGTATAACGAAGAAAAAACTGTGGCACATGTTTTAGAGCTACTCTCAAAAGTCTCTCTGGACGTGGAAGTGGTCGTAGTAGATGATGCCTCCACAGATCGCACCTGGGAAATTTTGCAGCAACTGCGACAACAAGAGCCATACAATAAGTATCGCTATGTACGTCATGAGCGCAATCAGGGCAAAGGTGTCGGATTGCGTACAGGTTTTGGACTGGTCAGCGGTGAATTGGTGACGATCCAGGATGCGGATATGGAGTATGATCCTCAGGATCTGCCCGCGCTAGTACATAAGTGGGAAGAAGGGCGAGCACAGGGGAAGGAACGGGTCGCTGTCTATGGTTATCGCAATCTCTGCGGGCAAAAATTGACCACGCGTTGGGGCAATCGTTTCCTCACCATGATGACAAACCTGCTTTTTGGTAGCCAGCTTCACGATATGGAGACTTGTTACAAATTGATCCCTGGCGAACTCGCTAAGGCGCTACCCATGGAAGGTCGGCGTTTTGAGATCGAGCCTGAGATCACTGCCTGTGTCTTGCAGGCGGGCTATGCTATTCTCGAAGTACCAATTAGCTACCAGCCGAGAAAAGATAAGAAGCTGAACCCCTGGAAAGATGGTTGGCCTGCTCTGGCGATGCTGTTCCATCGTCGTTTTAACCGGCCCTTTCGCTTCATTATCCCCGAAAAAGAGCCTGTAGCTCAGCATACGTCTTAATTTTTTGCAGGTCAGCAGTTGCATGTGTATGCGCAATGTATTGCGCGGTGTGCATATACAGAAAATACCCGTAGCTGCGCAATGTATTGCGCGAGATACATGGTACAATGTGTTGCGACGTGCATATACAGAGAAGACCCGTAGCTGCGCCATGTATTGCGCCGTGCATGTGTATGCGCCATGTATTGCGTGATGTGCACGGCGCAATACATGGCGCAGCTACGGGTCTTCTCTTATTTCTGGTCCTGAATTTTCCAGATACCCAGTTCGTTGATCAGGGTGGTAGGAGTATCCCGCGTCACCCCAAAGGCTCCAACATAGGTGAGTGTAGTAGTTGCTTTGGGACCATCTTCCTGTGCTTTAGTGACTTGGCAGCTGGTGACACCTCTTGAAGTAAGTTCATCGACGAATGTTTTCTCGCTGACAGCCGCCTTCGCACTGCTGGCGAGCTGATTATAAGCTACATGAAAGTCTTGCCGCTCTATGGCGCGACAGTAAGTCGTCAGAGTCTCGTCCGGCGAAGAAACTTTTTCATTGGTGATTTTCCAGTCATTGCCAGCACCAACCAGTATGTAATTCGTGGTTTTCGTACTACTATTATCATAAGTAAAGTTGAGCGCAATGTTGGCTGGCGAACTGGTATTATTGGCAGTACCCACATTACAGCTTTTCACTTTCCCAGCACCAGCGTTCCTGTTAAAGGAGAGCGTCAAGTCGTTCAAACTATATCTGCTCTTTGTATTGTCATCCAGCAAATTATAGGCAGTTGCATATTGCTGATTCTTAAGGGCATTGCAGTAACTATCGAGGGTTGCAGCAGGACCAGACAGAGCTTTCGGTCCTCCCCCCTTCGCACCGTTGAAAATGAAGAAACCAACAATAAGTACTACTAGCACAACGCCAAGCAGAGCGAACACGAGTTTACCTTTGCCGCTTGTCTTGCGCGTTGTTGGTGGTACTGGTGCGTTCTCCGCAGTACCGGCGATTTGTTGCCTCTCCTGATATTTCGGCGGGATCTCTGCGCTAAACGCACCACTGGATGCAGGTGCTCTCTGCGTTGCCTCGTAAGGCTGACCGCTCTGATAGCTTTGTTGCTGAGCACTATCGAGCATACTGCTTGCAGGGGGTGCTAAGATTGTCGCTTGATAGGGAGGTAATGGAGCGTACATGGTAGGCGCGCTGAACGACGTATTGGTCATTTCAAATGTATATTTTGTATCACCAAAAAGCAATTGATCAAAGTTGCTCAGCGCTTGCGGCACATGATGGGGAAGTCGTTTATTATTGATAAATGTGCCGTTCTTACTGCCTAGATCAATCAGGCTATACTGTTGCCCTTCCAGACGAATCTCGGCATGGTGCGAAGAAACCTTTGGATCATGAAGTAGCACATCATTGTCGGATGCCCGCCCAATCCTGACGATGTCTGACTCCAGTTTGACTTGTTCTTGTTGTCCGCTGAGGACTGCTTCCATAGCGATAATTTCTCCCTGAATAAATTGGCATGTTACAGCTTCTGCTCTAATTAGTGCTGATGAACGAAAAGAGAATGTGTCTTATATAAGAGTAGTCTACCAGACAAAAACATGCCCTACAAGGGGCAAACCCTCCCCCTGGAAACCCTTTCAGGGGGAGGGTTTTTTTGTGCGTCCCTTTCGGGGGTGGGGAGAGAGGGAGGATCAGGAGACACCCCTGAAACCACGCCAGGGACCGCGCCCCTGGACCCCGCTGCCAAAAACCCTTCCCCTGAAAACCTTAGAAACTGCGGGTGGGTGGGATGTAGAGGAGAGCATTTACAAAAGAAAATTATCGTTTACAATATATGGATAGTATTCTTCTGACTGCCGCACACAAAAAGGAACTAGTAGTGAAAGATGATATTCCGTCACAGTCTGACGGCACGATGGTTATTAATACCAACAGGCTGACAAAAGCTTTTGGTCATCTTATTGCTGTCAACGACCTCCACCTCCAAGTGATGCGTGGGGATGTTTTTGGCTTCCTGGGTCCTAACGGATCAGGAAAAACTACCACTATTCGCATGTTGCTAGGATTGATTCGTCCTACAGCTGGACGTGCTATTCTCTTTGGTATGGATAATGCCTATCAATTGCCTGCTATCCTGCAACGCATCGGTGCTATTGTTGAAATGCCAGTCTTTTACTCCTACTTATCTGGCCTGGATAATTTGCGCGTTGTTGCCGCTGCATCGGGCATGATGTCAGGCCCATCTAATAATCGTCGTCTTGAAGAAGTGCTCGATATTGTTGAGCTGCGGGCTTACGAGAAACTTCCGTTTCGCAAGTATTCACTTGGTATGAAGCAGAGGCTAGGCATTGCCGCCGCTTTGCTCACAGATCCTGAGCTTGTCCTGCTAGATGAACCAACGAACGGTCTCGATCCTGCGGGTATGATTGAAATTCGCCATCTGATTACGCGTCTATCCTCACTGGGCAAGACCATCTTTCTCTCCAGCCATATTCTCTATGAGGTGCAACAGGTCTGTAACCGTGTAGCTATTCTGCAAAAAGGCAACCTGATTAAGCAAGGTACTGTGGCAGAATTACTCAGAGACAGTGAAGCCATTGAGGTGCGTATGAATAGAGAAGACGAGTCGCACTATGCATTGCACATCTTGCAACAAGCACAGGTGCGTGGTATGGATTGGGTCAAGCAGATACAGCTCAGTACAAACAGACGAAACCAGCTCATTCTAGTGATAAGCGCTCCTAGCCATCGTTCTGCCGAAGTTAATGCATTCCTGGCCCATAATAAGCTTTTCGCAGCAGAGATTCATCCACGCGAAGGGAGCTTGGAAGAACTCTTTCTGGAGGTCACAACATCAGCGAGCCAGGAAGGTCGAGCTGGCCTACAAGCACTAGCCAATGTGGCGAACGAAGCAACTGAACAAGCGCACAACGCGAAGAGAGAGGCGCTATGAGTACTTCACCTAATGCCAAAGAGCTAACTGAGCAAACAGCATTACCTGCACCCAGGCGCAGCGAAACGGTAGTCATGGGTCGTGCTGACTTCCTGAGCATCATTTTACGTCTTATTGGCGTCGAGCTGTATAAATTCCGTCGCCGCGCTATGTCCAAAGTCATAACAGCTATCGCTCTACCAATCCTGATCCTGACATTCCTAGTGTTGACCGCATTTTCCTTTATCTACATTTATACTCCTGTAGAGAGCTATTTACCTCCCAAATGCACCGAGACAGCTATAAAAGAGAAGCAGCCATGTCTGGATCACTTACCAACTCAAGATGACCTGGCCCATGCAGCCCAGAGCAAAAGCGAAGCTATTCAGCAAGGCTCAACACTGCTACGTTTACCCGCTTCGTTAGCAGTGGTTAGCCAGTTATTACAAAGCGTGGGGTTGATCTTCTCTGTCATTATCGCGGGAACCATTACAGGCGGCGAGTACGGCGTTGGCACTATTCGCTTAATGTTCACACGAGGTCCAACGCGTACACAATTTCTCTTATCTAAGGTCGGCGCAATGCTGGCCGCTATCGGTTTGAGTGTTGTGCTCTGGGTGATTACTGGCATTCTTCTGGGTACGGTGCTTAATCTGTTTGTTGGTATCGCGCTCAATTTCACTTTCCTGACGGGAACCTGGATTGTGCATACGATCCTGTACCTTGTGGCTCTTGTGCTCGATCTCTTTATCTACGCTATGCTCGCGCTCTGTCTGTCAACGCTAGGGCGCTCATCAGCAGCAGGGGTCGCGGGAGCATTGCTCTGGTGGATTCTCGAAGGTATTATAGGACCATTGTTCGTCTATACAGGCACAGTGATCAAAGGTGTATGGGGAGATATCTTGAAAGCTGTACCGGACTACTTCATTGGCGTCAATACGACTACGCTGTTGCAAAACCAGGATCAGTATGTAGTTGGTGGCCAGCCAAGCTTCTTATCAGACCTCCATGCTGTGCTTGTGCTGGCCGTCTATCTGGTTGTTTTCATTGGGCTAGCCTGCTGGGTTAACCAGCAGAGGGATATCACGTAGTTTGGTTTTTTTCAAGCCCTAACGGGCTGAGGGCATAAAGTAGTTTTTTCAATTTACATAATAATAAACATGCCAAGTAGTTTTTCCACTAGAAAAGCTTATGTTACAGACAACAACAATCAAAGAGTACGCCTATGCGCTCGGTTTTGATACGGTACGCATCACAACAGCAGAAGCGTTCGTCGATGCCGAGCGAGTGATTAAAGAGCGCATTGCGCAAGGCTTAATGGATGGACTCCCCTGGTTTACGGCAGAACGGGCAGCTGTCTCGTGTCATCCTGATGCGCTCTTGCCGACAGCACAGTCGATTATCGCATTGGGTATGGTCTATCTTACCGAACAGCCGGAGGAGGTAGCAGGTGACACACCGCGTGGTCGCCTCGCGCGCTATGCCTGGGGTGACGATTACCATGAGACTATTAAGCCCAAGCTACAACAGTTTGCGACGTGGCTCAACGAATATGCCCGTAGTGAAATGGGCGAGGAAGTGGCAACGCGACTGTTCGTAGATACTGGTCGCATGGTTGACCGCGCAGTTGCACAGCGGGCGGGCTTGGGCTGGTACGGTAAGAACACAAACATTTTAACCAAGGGATGGGGTTCATGGCTTTTCCTCGCCGAGATAGTGACGAACCTGCCCTTGGCCCCCGACGAACCGCTCAAAGCAAATTGTGGCAGTTGCGAGATCTGCCTGCATGCCTGTCCAACGCAGGCGCTACCTCATCCCTATGAATTGGACAATACGCGCTGTATCTCGTTCTTGACAATTGAACTGCGCGGCAGTATTCCTATAGAATTACGCCCTTTAATGGGTAACTTGATCTTTGGTTGTGATATCTGTCAGGAAGTCTGTCCCGTCAATCGCTTGGCAGAGAGACGCCTCTTGCAGCATCCTCAGCAGGTCATTGTCCTCGATAGGGTAGGGAAGAGCAACGCTCCTTTCCAGCCACACCAGGAATTTCGCCCACGACCTCCGGTAAGTAGCGC
>VBJK01000311.1 GCA_005879655.1 Chloroflexota bacterium
ATGGGCAGGTGAGGCAAATAGTGGAAAAGCTCTCCCCAGCACTGCAAACGCTAGCGCATGAGGGGGCGGAGACGTATAGGGAGGAATATGATTTGTTGTATAGACGAGAAGCCAAAGGGCCAAATGAGATCTGGCAAGCAGATCATTGCCTGTTGCCAATTTGGATCAGGGATGAGGATGGCCGTGAAGGGAGGCCGTGGCTGACAGTGATAGAGGATGATTACAGTAGAAGTATCATAGGCTATCGGCTGAGTTGGTCGGCCCCCAGCAGTATCCAGACGGCCCTGGTGCTGCGGCAAGCGAGTCTTTAGGAAAGCAGACCCACGTTGGCATGGGTGCGGCATTCCAGAAATCTTTTCCACCGATCATGGTTCAGATTTTACGAGTGTGCATATGGAGCAGGTGGGAGCGGATCTGAAGATGAGGTTGGTGTTTTCGCAAGTGAGCAGACCGCGAGGGAGAGGAAAAATTGAGCGGTTTTTTCGATCAGTGGACCAATTGTTTTTGGAGCAACAGCCGGGGTATGCGCGGCATCCGAGAAATGGCCTCGAGGAGTAGGGCAAGAGAGCAAGGGAAGTCGAGCCTCCGTGTTGACGCTACGGGAGTTAGAGGAGAAGTTTAGGAAGTGGCTGTTGGAAGAGTACCACAGTCGAGTGCAAAAAGGACAAAGCTTGGGGCCACAGGATCGTTGGGAGGAGGGAGGATATTTGCCGCGAATGCCGGAGTCATTAGAGCAATTGGATCTGTTATTGGTGATGGTAGCGCGGAAAAGGCGGGTACAACAGAGTGGGATAGCCTTTGAGGGGCATCAGTATATAGATCCAGCGCTCTCAGCGTATGTGGGGGAAGAGATCATGGTGCGATACGATCCAATGGACAAAGGCTCGTTGAAAGTCTATTTTCAGGACAAATTTGTGTGCACAGCGATCTGTCCAGAGCTGTCGGGCAAGACGGTGAGTTTAAAGGAGATCGTAGCGGCACGAACAGAGCGGCGGAAGGAATTGCGGGGAGAACTGGCAGAGCGGGAAGCGGCAGTGAAACACTATGTGAACCCCAAATCCAGAGCGAAGGGGGCCAGCAGTCGAGCTGTTGAAGAACCAAAAGAGGTGAGCCTGGCCTCGGAGGAGCCTGTGAAGGGAAGTGAAAGGAAAGAAGCTGAGGTTCCTGAGAAAAAGAAACTGAAGAGATATATTAATGAGTGAAGAAGAAGAGAGTCAAGAGCTAGTAAAAGCAGATGCAGCGGCAGAACTGGAGATGTTGGGGGGACAAGAAAGAGGAGTAGGAGGTCGTTTGTGGTCGGGATTTGTAAAAACGAAGGAACATCGTCGGTTTGTGGAGTTCTGCGAAGCGTGTAGAAGGTCACGGCGAATAGGGATCTGTTATGGCGTCTCAGGAGTAGGCAAAACGCAATCAGCGCGGCAGTACACGCAGTGGGATGAGATAGAGCCACTGTTGTCATGGCACGGAGTGGTGCAACCGCGCCTATCGGCAGACAATCCCAGACCAAGTGCAGCGTTCTATGCGCCAACGGCAACAGTGACGGCTAGGCAAATGGAGAAAGATCTCGCGTTGTTGCGTTGGAGCTTGCGGGTGGTAGGGGAAGCAGCATCGAGTGTGCCACAAGCAGTAGAAACAGTGGAGGGAATGGTGCGTCCTGGCAAGATAGACCTCTTGATCATCGATGAAGCGGATCGGCTCAAATCGCTAGCCTTAGAGGTATTGAGAGATATCTATGATCGCAATGCGATGGGGTTGATCCTGCTGGGCTTGCCAGGGATCGAAAGGAGAATAGCGGCATATTATCCCCAAGTGCAATCACGGGTAGGCGGATGTCGCATCAGTATCGTACGCTAGATCGAGAGGAGCAGAGCGCATTGATACAAGAAGAAATATATACGCTCAAAAGTGGAGGAGAGGGTAAGATAGAGAAAAATGCTATAGCTCTGATCATTCGTCTAACTGGGGGGAAATTTCGGCAAATGGAGAGTTTGCTTGAAGAAATCTATCGGATCATGCAGATCAACGAGGATGTGGATGTAGTGAGTAAAGAGGTAGTGGAGGCCGCAAGAGAGCAGCTTGCGTGAGGATCTCTGCAATCCGTTGGATGTGCCCCTGCGCGCCAGCTGGTCGGGTAGGCTCTTTTGCGCCTGCCCGACCAGTCATAGAGAGGTGTCAGGCTTTCGCATACTCAGGGGGCATGGTTCTTCTGGCTGGTCTCCTCACTTGGTGCTGTCAAGTACTGACCAAAGAATTTCTTGTCGCATCTTGACATGGACCAGAGAGTATAGTACAATAGAAGGAGAGGACAAACGGAGAACCGTAAAAGGAGAAGACAATGGCAGAAATGACGCGCTGGCTTTGGGAGCGACTCTTTGAGTCTGGTGGACTGATTGAGCGCTTGCAGCCGTTGGGAGTCGCTCAGGAAGAAGAAATTCAGCGCATATGTGAGGAAGAAATCGCCGTATGGCGTGCTCGTCCAACGATGAGAGTCGAAGCATCCCTTCAGGAACCGCTTCGCCACACACGCAACACCATACGGGAACGTTTGGCAGTGCGGGAAGACAATCGCTGGTTCAATCCACGCGAGGGGGCCTATGAGCATCTCGCGCTCAAGTATCTCAACTTTACCCCAGATCAGTGGAATGATCTGCGTGCAGACTCAGAGGAGCGCTTTGCCCGTCGCCTCGTTGAGCAGCAGCAGATCACGAACCCAGACGCGTTAGTCAGCCGTGCAGAGGAATTGCTCAAGGGGACTCAGTGGTCCCAACTGGCGCTGGGTATCACGCTGGCCACTGGGAGGCGACTGACAGAAGTGCTCAAGACGGCGAAGTTCTCTCCCAAGACGGCTTATACCCTCTGGTTTGAAGGCCAGTTGAAAACGAAGGACCGGGTGCTTCCTCCCTATGAGATCCCGACGCTGGTCGAGGCGCGGCTCGTACTTGATGCGGTCAAGCGTTTGCGAGAGAGCTTGGATGGTTCGAGGCTTTCCAACGATGAGGTGAGCAGCCAGTATGGGCCGATCGTGCGGAAGCTGGCTGATCAGCAACTCGGTGATTTGATTGAAAAGAGATCAAAAGATGTAAATTTATACACGCATCTCTCAAGATGTATTTATGGAAGGTTGTGCGTGCTATACTTCTGTCCACCGAAAATATTTGATTTGCATTATATGGCGACGATCCTTGGGCACTTTTGGTACTTTGATGAGAAGGATGAGAAGCGGCGGCAGAACCTGCAAAGTACGCTGCACTATTATGATTATGTGATTGGTGATGGCCATGGCAATGTTGATGGCAGGCGCGGTATTCGCTTGGGTGAGCCTGGTGTCGTGGTGATCGATGCTATGCGTTCTGAGACTGAGGAGACGGAGATGAAGAAACCATCTAGCGCGAAGGTTGGCGATGGGCAACCACTGGCCACACAAGCTCCCAAGAGTCATTCCCTGGTGCGTTGTACGCCTGGTGATCGCAAACGCTTTGATGCGGTGGGTAAGCGGCGTGCTCTCACTGATCAGCAACGGATCTTTGCCATTGTGCTCGATGAGCAGGCTCTTTTTCAGCAGCTACAAGATCTTCTGCAACCACTGATGCCTGAACTGGGCACCACTGGACCCATAGAGACCTTGCAGGCACTCCTGGCCGCTCGAACGCCTCACAATGAGGCTTCTCATGACTTTGAAGAGCGCTGGGGCGTCTCTCTCTCGGATGTCGATGCTCTCTTTGACAAGGCACAAGCTGATGGCCATGACAAGCCTCTCAATTTCTTTGAGCAGACGCTTGCCACGCGGGACAAGTTTCGCGCTGGAGCACAGAAGCGAGCGCAACACTATAGCACGACGGACTTTTCTCAGCTTCCCTTCTCCCAGTTGGAGCAGATCCGTGCGCCAGAAGCAGCGCAAGAGCGGGTCCGGCGCATTGTGCTGACCATTATGAGGCATAACCAGCGGGCACAGCCCAGAGATCGCTGGTTCATCAATGCGGCCACTGTCAACAATCTGAAGACCACGCGCCATTCGATCATCGATGCCTATCTCAAAGAGCATCAGGCTGAAATTGAGCAGCATCACCAGCAGTTGGGCATTGAACCACGCTACAATCGCAAGATTGAGCCGATCACTGAAATGATCTCCATCCCTGATGAACCGTTGGGGGAGCTGTAGCTTGTGCTTGCCTGCTCTGTGTTTGTTTGCCATTAGCTCTGTTGGGTATACTGATCGGAGTCGGTCATTGGATGGCCCTCTGTGTGTGTACTTCAAAGTTACTGGTTTGTTCGGTGGGGATCGTCCTGTTGGAGTGTGCGTTGGGGATGTATACCTGTAACTTTGATGTTGATGATTGTGCGATAGTGCCCGGTTACTTATTTGTACCTGTAGCTCTGATGTACATTTGTGGGCTGTTGTCGGTGTGATATGTGTACCTGTAACTATGAAGTAGATATTTGTAGGCTGTTGTCTGTACTTATAACTCTGTTGTGGGTGATTTG
>VBJK01000312.1 GCA_005879655.1 Chloroflexota bacterium
TGTAAAGGAATACAGTCTGCCAGACTGGGTTTATGTTTTAGTGGTAGTTGTTTTTATACTATCTTTGGCTACACCTATATTTATTAATCGTCAACGTATAAATGGAAAATTTGCACAACCGCGTTATTAGATCAGAGGCTATGTAACAAGGCATTTGCTACATAGCCTGTATCCCTATCTATCCTACCCCTGCCGCACCGCAATCGTATTCCGCACAATCTCCACAAAATCCGGCTTCAGGCTAGCCCCACCAACGAGCGCACCATCAATATCCTCCTGAGCCATTAATTCGCTGATATTAGCAGACGTGACGCTACCACCGTAGAGGATACGAATAGTGGAGGCGGCACTTTCACCATACATATCGGCGTAAAGACTACGGATGAGTGAAATTACCTGCTCTGCTCCCTCCGCCGTTGCCGCTCGACCAGTGCCAATAGCCCAGATCGGCTCGTAGGCAATAACAATATCCTTCGTATACTGTTCCGCGAAATTGGCGAGGCTTCCCGCGACCTGAGTACGAATCACCTGCTCGGTCTTACCAGCTTCGTATTCATCCAGGTTCTCGCCGATACAGATGATGGGGCGCAGGCCATACTTGAGCGCTACCTGGGCCTTTTTATTGACCAGCTCGTCGGTCTCGCCAAAGTAGCCCCGGCGTTCAGAGTGTCCCAGGATCACCGTTGTACACAGCTCACGGACCATATCCGCTGCGATCTCGCCTGTGTAAGCTCCCTTTTCCTCAAAATACATATTCTGCGCGCCCAGTTCTAGACGTGGTGCGGGTAACGCGTCCATCACCTCGCGTACCGCTGCCAGCGAGATAGAGGGTGGGCACAGAATGGCCATAATATGTGGATAGGAGCGTACCAGCGTATCCAGTTGTGGCATGATCTCCATGGCGAAACTGGACGCTTGCCGGGGACCATAATTCATCTTCCAGTTGCCCGCAATAATAGCGGGACGCAGTTTTGCCATAACTTCCTTTCCTTCTACTTATCCTGAAGTGCGGCAACGCCTGGTAGCGTACGGCCTTCCAGGAATTCCAATGAGGCACCGCCACCAGTCGAGACGTGAGACATCTTCTCTGCCGCCTGCGCCTGCTCGACCGCCGCCGCTGAGTCGCCACCACCAATAATCGTGGTTGCTCCTGCGGCTGTACGTTCGCTCAGGATATCGATCATCGCGTTCGTGCCCTTTGCAAAGGCGGGCATCTCGGCAACACCCAGCGTGCCATTCCAGATAATCGTTTGCGCATCGCTCAGCGCCTGACGGAAGCTCTCAATGGTGGCAGGACCAATATCGAGGATACGCCAGCTGGCAGGGACTTCGTTAGCGGGTACAACCTTGTGCTTGGCATCGGCGGCAAAGCGATCCGCAATAACCACATCTGGTGGCAGAATGAACTTGAGGCCCTTCTGACGAGCCTGCTCAATCAGATTGCGCGCCACATCAACTTTACCCGCCTCGTAAAGCGAGCCACCGATCTCAAGACCTTCCGCCTTGAGGAATGTATTCGCCATACCACCGCCAATGAGAATACCATCGGCAATGCTGATCAGACGCTCTAGCACCATGATCTTATCCGAAACTTTGGCCCCGCCAACTATCGCAACAAGGGGGCGCTGTGGCTGCTCCAGTGCCGCACCCAGATAATTAATTTCTTTCTCCATCAAGAGACCAGCCACGCTCGGCAGATAGTGAGTCACACCTTCGGTAGAGGCATGAGCACGGTGAGCGGTACCAAAGGCGTCGTTAACATAGAGGTCGCCCAACGCAGCTAGTTGACGTGCAAACTGCGGGTTATTTTTCTCCTCTTCCTTGTGGAAGCGTAGATTTTCCAGCAATAAGACCTGACCAGGCTGTAGTGCTTTCGCCTGTGCTGCAACCTGTGCGCCAATGCAATCCGAGCTGGTTTGTACAGGGCGGTTAAGCAATTCGCTCAGGCGTTGAGCCGCCGGAGTAAGCCGCAACTTATCAACAGCTTTGCCATCGGGCCGCCCCAGGTGCGACATCAGAATCAGTGCCGCGCCGTGATCGAGCAGGTAATTGATCGTCGGCAGAGCGGCAACGATGCGTATATCATCCGTGATGCGCCGTTCGGCATCCAGAGGCACATTAAAGTCTACCCGTACCAGGACGCGTTTATTTGCCACATCAATATCGCGTATTGTCTTTTTATTCATGTGATGTATGTCCTGTCCTTCTATTGCCGTCAGAAAAAGGGGGATTGTGTATTGAAACTGGTGACAGCTTACCAGCGTCAACACACAACCCCCGCTTGCAAAAATCTTAGAAGCCCTTCTGACCAATGAAGTATGCGAGGTCAGCGACACGGCTAGAATAGCCCCACTCGTTGTCGTACCAGGCAACTACCTTGACCATCGTGCCACCCAGAACCATCGTGGAGAGACCATCGATGATCGATGAGCGCGCATCACCACGCACATCACTAGAGACCAGCGGCTCATCGGTATAGCCCAGGATGCCCTTAAGCGGACCAGCAGCAGCCTCTTTAAAGGCATTATTGACGGTCTCGATAGTAACTTCTTTACGCGTATTCGCCACGAAGTCAACCACTGAGCCAGTCAGCGTAGGAACGCGTAGAGACATACCATCGAAGCGGCCCTTCAATTCGGGAATCACCAGGGCTAATGCTTTCGCCGCACCAGTCGTGGTCGGAATGATATTAGCAGCGGCAGCACGAGCACGGCGCAGATCCTTATGCACCTGGTCGAGGATACGCTGGTCATTCGTATAGGAGTGAATCGTATTCATCAGACCACGCTCGATACCGAAGCTATCATTGAGCACCTTTGCCGCAGGAGCCAGACAGTTTGTCGTGCAGGATGCATTGGAAACAATATTGTGCTTGGCGGGATCATACATATGCTCATTTACACCGAGCACGATAGTCAAATCCTCACCTTTGGCTGGTGCGGAAATAATGACTTTTTTCGCACCACCTTGCAGATGCGCAGCCGCCTTGGGTGCATCGGTAAAGAAGCCAGTAGACTCAATGACGAGCTGTACACCCAGATCGCCCCAGGGAATCTGCGCGGGATCACGTTGAGAAATAACTTTGACCTTATGCCCATTTACGATCAGCGCATCGGCGGTTGCTTCAACCTCGCCGGGGAAGCGTCCGTAAGTCGAGTCATATTTCAGCAAATGAGCATTCGTCTTTGTGTCAGTCAGATCGTTAATAGCAACGACCTCAAGATCGTTGGGGTGGCGCTCCAACATCGCTTTGAGGGACTGGCGTCCAATGCGTCCGAAACCATTGATACCTACGCGGATTGTCATTATGTACTCTCCTTTTTAACATTGTTAAGCAGTCATGCGGGTCTGCTCAGAAACCCAACTATGCGTGTTTGAACTCACCAATCATACTGTGGGTGCGAATACACATCCCTGATAGAAACGCTGTTTTGTTCATGGAAATGAGCAAAATTATCAGATCTCCGTTTGCGGATACCCTTGTGCTTCACACACAGGGAAAAAACAGACGTTCCTTTTTGGGACAGGGGTTGGGTCAATTATTCCCTTGCCTCAATGTGTAAAACCCCTTGCATTCCCACCATAACCAATTGTACCAGTGCTAGTCTAACCAGTTCAACCTAGCCCCATCGCTGTGTCGTTGTGTTGAGACCTGCCGAGAAATGTGCCTGCCAATTGCCTGTTGCTGAAAGGTAGCCCTGCAATCCACTACGCTGAGTGTGACCAATGTTTCACATGAAACATTGCCCGTGAAATAGCATATGGGGCGCAACCTGTATTCCCTAACAGAGTATCACTTACCATTCTCAGCATCAAGAGAGTAGTTGTCATGGGCACATTCTACATAATGGATAAAGTGTACACTGTCTGCTTCCTAAGAGTAATGGTGAGCAATAATAGAAGACGCGCAAACGACTGGAATAGCAAGAACGAAACAACTTGAAATGTTGACAAGTGTGAGAAAAGCATGTAACATAGCACAAAAATGTCGTAGTAATTTGTTCTGTAAAACAAAAGAGGAGTATTATGTCAGATCTATTAACCGTGTCCGAAGTAGCTCGTATCTTACGTGTCGATGATACGACAGTGCGCAGATGGGTGAAACAGGGTGTGTTGGAGGCAGTGGTCTTGCCACATGTCAATCTGAGGCAAGCGTACCGTATCAGGCGGCAGACGCTCGACAAGGTGCTCAATGCGTAGTTCGTGAGAACTCACGTCAGTATGAAGCACTATAAAGAGAAAGTGCCCGTTTGTTATCTGCTTGTCCTGGGCACTTTCTCTTTATGATTCGGCGTCTGCAAAGCGCTATCTGATAGTACTGTCAGCTACAATGAGGAATATCTTGCAGCAAAAAGGCAATGTGTTGTCCTGGCACGAATTGTGCAGCTTGTTGTAAGTTATGGTTGCGATCCGTGCAGAGGACGTAGATCGGTTTGCCCAGTGGATTGCTACTGTTAGTATTCATGTTCCCTTGAAAGGTGATCGAGCCGCTTTTACCAGTGAAAGAGATGGTGGCTAAGGAGGCATTCACATTTTCCTGTGTCAGCCCTTTCGCCCGCGACACCAGCTCGTCCACGGCCTTGAAGTAGGTAGTGGTGGCGTCATACGCCAGGATAGCGTGCGCAACGACAAAGGGGTCGTCGGTTTTTAGCGGTGAGGCATAAACCGTCGAGTAGACAATCGAGTATGTATTATCGATGTATCGCGTGAGATCGTATAAACCATCGCCACCGAGGATGGGAAGCGGCGCAGCATTGGAAGCTTCAAATGCTTGTAACTTCCCCTCTAGCGCATCGAGGTCGTAGGCATAACCCGCAAAGAAAATGAAGTCTGCCTTTTGCCCTAGTGCGTCGTTCAAGGGTGCATCCAACGATGCAGGATTTTCAATCTGATAGCTTTCCGGGAAGGTAAGAATATTAGGTTTGTCATTGGCTACATTTTCCATAAAGTCCCTATGCAAGCTGCTACTATAGCTATCCTCACTATCAAAGAATACAGCAATCTTAGTAGGAGCAGTTTGTTGTGGTGTATGGTATGCTTGCTGCAAAAATTGCACCATCGCCTCGCTCTGGACCATATTGGGAGAGACCACGCGGTAGAAATTCTTGACATTATTGAGCTGGTCGCTACTGGCTGAAGGAGAGACAACAGGAAAGCCAGTCTGTCCCCAGGCTTGCAGTGTCTCCGTCGCCACCTGAGCTGCTCCACTGAAAGGAAAGCCTACCACGCCACGGAACGTTGTATCGTATTTGCTATAGCGAATCAAGCGCTGTAAGACGAGCGGTACGGCTTGCGTAGTCGTTAGACGTGTCCCGATGTTGCCGATGATCAAACATAACTTGGTCTGCTGCTCCTTGACGCTATTATAGTCCTTTTGTGCCAGGTAAACACCATGTAACTCATCCAGCCCGACTTGTGCCGATAGCGTAACATCATCAACCGTACGACTGAGCATAGTGACGATGGCTAGTGTAATACGATTGGGGTTCATACAAGCCGTAGCGTTTTGCTGGAAAATCAGGGTTTCAACCTCCTTTTCCTTGCTGTTCAGAGCGGAATGATCAAACGGGCCACCCTCATTAATTAAACCAATAGCAATCATTGCGTTATCAGTGGAGAGCGACTCAACTCCGAGACCACTACCACAAGTCGGTTGCAGGGGCATATTGGGACTCACACAAAGCGTGTCATTAAGAGAAGCGAGCTTGGAGGAGAGAAAACTATGCGTAGCCGGGTAGAGCAACTCTCCGACAAAGATCATCATGACGACAATCAGAGCAATCCTCTTGAAGCGTCTCCTGATAGAGTTCACGACATCCGAATATGCCTGTGTATCGATCCTAACTCTAGGCAACCACTTTAGCAGCAATGAGTTTGTGCGAACGATGCCTTTTTCAAGCATAGGATTAAGGGTATCAATATACTGATAGAGAAACTCAAAGACAGGTGTACCCAGTACAAGCATAATGAAGAGAAAGATGCTTGCAAAATTGAAAGGTTGATTTAAGAGAAAAAAAGCGACAGTAATGGTAATGAGCAGAAGATAGCGTGCCCAATTAGTACGGGATAGTGTAGCATGTGGGGTCGTACCCATCTCTTTTTCTTTGATGTGCACTTTAAGTTGTTCTGCTTGTTGCTCGTCTGCCATCGTATAATACTCCTCGTATTGATGGTGTTACCGATTATTGTACCTCTTGTGATGTGATTGGGCAAGCAATAGAGGTCTGTAGGCGACAGAGAAGGCTTCTACCTCCATTGGGGATAGTGAGCCAGCTGTCTTGAAAACGCTCATCAACGAGAGCGTGTTTTACTGGCCTCTTCCTTTTATGTATAGACGTATGGAAGTGCAAAGAGTAAAGCATAAACAAATGTTTTGAATGTGAGCGAAAAATCGTAGTTGCGCAATTTATTGCGCCGTGCTCG
>VBJK01000313.1 GCA_005879655.1 Chloroflexota bacterium
CATCTAGCTCTGGCCTGTCCCTTTGAGCACCCAGATGACCCTTGGTATGTCGGCAGGGATGAACCTGCCTCAACTTCGACGCTAGACGAGTATGGCTTACGATTTGACATTGAAGGGACTTTTTTAGATGAGAAATCGGGTGGCGGAGAGCTCCAGCGCAGTGAACTCGCCAGTACTTCCGCCGCTTCCACGCCTTCTGCTGATCATTGCGCTTACCACGCGGGTACCTGACAAGCATCGGTGCAGGAGTCGTCCAAGCAGACAAACGCCGCTGGGTCGATCACCATTGGGATCGCGGCCTCTCCTACCTGCAACTAGGTGCACGCTGGCGACGTCAGCAGAAACAGCGCGGCTGGCAGTCCTTTGCCCCTTTTCAGCTCGACCCTGCTCCAGATCCCTTTCCAGCCATCGCCTCCCGTCACGCGGCACAGGTTGCTAACAGGAGGGTTGAGCTGCTAATAGCTGCGTAAACTTAGCGTTTTCTAACGCACATAAGATTTGTCAGCCAACGAGCGTATGTTACCAACGTGGCTGCGCAATTTTTACGGAAGCTCGGTATGGGTATTGGAGGTGAGCAATGACGAACGTCCGAAAAGGTATAGCTTCCGGTTTTCAGACTCTGTTTGAGAATAGATCATTGAGCGCGTTTCTGCTCCGGTTGACTCCACTGCTGTACGCCCGTTGGCATGGAGATAAAGACTGCTTCGCACGACTGAAACTTTAAAGTGAGGGAAAATTAACTTATGAAAAAAATTACGCCACATTTATGGTTTGACAAAGAAGCGAAAGAGGCAGCGGAATTCTATACTTCTGTCTTCCCGCATGCAAAAGTTACGAACGAGACAACATTGCACGATACACCTTCGGGTGATTGTGATCTTGTCTCGTTTGAGCTTGCGGGGCAGCCGTTCATGGCAATGAGTGCCGGTCCACTGTTCACATTCAATCCATCAGTATCATTCATCGTCAATTTCGATCCAGAACGTTCCAAGGGTGCACGGGAGAACATTGATGCGCTGTGGGAGAAGTTATCTCACGGCGGCACAACACTCATGCCACTTCAGCAGTATCCGTACAGCGAGCGCTACGGTTGGTGTCAGGATAAATATGGTCTTTCATGGCAACTGATTCTCTCAGACCCTGAAGGTGAAGAGAGACCTTTTATTGTCCCGTCGCTGATGTTTGTGGGAGCCGTGTGTGGCCAAGCTGAAGAAGCCATCACCTTTTACCTCTCAGTCTTTAAGGACTCCAAATGGGGAAGAGTTGCCCGCTACAGCACAGGCCATGAACCTGATAAAGAAGGAACAATCGCGTTTGCCGACTTTCTGATTGAGAACCAGTGGTTCGCCGCCATGGACAGCGCTTATGAACACAACTGTGCTTTTAACGAAGCTATTTCTTTCATCGTCCACTGTCAAGATCAAAAAGAGATCGACTACTACTGGGAGAGGCTCTCAGCCGTTCCTGAAGCAGAGGAGTGTGGTTGGCTCAAGGATAAATATGGTGTTTGCTGGCAGATTGTTCCTACTGTCATGGACGAAATGTTGCAATGTGGTGAGCAGAAAAAGGTAGATCGTGTAAAAGAAGCGTTCCTTCACATGAAGAAATTTGATATTGAGGAACTGAAGAAAGCATACGAGGCAAAATAAGTACACAACCACAGAAGGAAGATGCGGTGTTCGCTGCCTTTGTAGATGGCATTCCTACCAGCCGGGAAGCATGAGGTCTCGTATGTGCAGCATTCCGTATCTTTCTTTTGCGGTGCTGTACTCAGGACGATGCGCGGTCTGAGAGTTCATGCAGAAGAGCTGTGTCATTTCTTCGGGCAACCTGAGTATCAGGGTGATCGGGTCCCAATCGCTGCTCGTATCTATCAAGCGCTCGCTGATGCAATGCCAATGCCTCCTCGTAAGGCCCATGTCTTTCCGACTTGGTGTTTAGACTAGTGGAGCTGACTGGCTGCCAAATCTAATGGAGCTGAAAAAGCGATAAGTTTACGCAGCCGTTGACGGATTCTTGGTAGTGCTTCCCTCGAGAATGGCTCGACGGGAAACGAGCACGGGGCAAGGGTCCGGGGCAGGATCAAGTTGAAAAGGGACAAAGGAAGGCCAGCCGTGCTGCACTTGTTGGCGTCGCCACCTGGCACCCAGCTGTAGATACGAGAGACCGCGATCCCAATGGTGATCAACGAAGCTTCGTTTCTGTGCAAGAGTGACGCTGACTCCAAGGCTGGTCAAGTAGAAGGTGGCAAAGGCCAGGATCAGTAGGAGACGTTCGAGGGCATCGGGAGTCGTGAGGCGACTCTGCTGAAGCTGGAAGCTGCCCGATTTGTCATCCCGGAAAGTTTCTTCAATGTCGAAACGTAAGCCATATTCGTCGAAAGTCTTGGCAGAGGTTTGCTCGGAACTCGCCACGAACCAGGGGTCGTCGGAGTGGTCAAGCAGGCAAGTCAGAGCCAGAGAGACTGGCCCGACGCCAGCCTCAAAAACCGACACCTGCTGGTAGAAGCGCTGCTCTCCAGCAGGGGGGCAAAGATCTTTGATGGCAGAGATGGACGAGTCGTGCAGGTGAACCAGAGTATCACCCGGCAAGCGCAAGCGAAAGTGCCATTGCTGCTCTTGCAAATAGTGCAATAGGCGCTCATGGGCAAAGCCGCGATCGGCAAGTAGCGTGGTCTGTTGACTTGTGGGCACAATAGCACGGACCTGATCGAGCACTGGCTGGTAGGCTTGAAAACTGACCTGAGTACTCCTGTGGCGCATAGCTCGCCAAGCCAAAGGCATCGCTCGACCACGGTACACCAAGCAAGCCCGGATCAGCACAAAGGGCGTGAGGGCCGTCGTATCCAGGGCAACAGAGAGACGCTGATCCACTGGCCAATCAGAGAGTGCCGCCTGTATCACAGGTCGATACCAATCTGCGGGAATAATGCTGGGATGATGCAGCCAGCGCGAGAAGCGCCGGACGCGGCGTGCCGCATTCTGGGTCCGGCTCTGGGCTACCTCCGTCCATGCAGAGAGGCGCACCGTCTGTGTCAGGCACAGGCCAGTGATGGCCCAGACTAATGTATTGAGCCGACGGCTATCCTGATAAGTCGTGCGTGGAATGAGATGTTGCAAGGTATGCAGCAGTTCAGCATACATAGCCTCTGCTTCGGTCATGATAGTACCTCCGTGAATCTAGACGCTTGATGACGCACACTTGTTCCTTGTTTCGAGCTTTCTTAGCCTTTTCTAAGGCTGATTAGATTTGGCAGCCAGTCAGAGAAATATGTCCCAATTTGGCTATGTTGATTGGCTAAGACAGTCTCAAAGATTTTCTCTACTTCTTTGTGAAGTATCCCCTGATTCCCCTTCAGGGCTAGAACATAATCTCCACCGTCATTCACAATTTGTTTGGCAATCTCCTTCTGTGTTGCCACTGCATCTATAGTAAAAATACATCCAGAAAGTGACAATTGCCGTAGTAATAAGGGAATAGCCGTAATCTCGTTGGATTTCTTATCAACGGCAACTTGTGCCAACACAAGACGGTTTTCTGCCGCCCACGCGCTCACCATATGTAAAGCCTTTTTTCCAAAGGAGTTCTTTCCAGAATGCTGACCCTGCTCACATTCTTGGGTGGTTTGTCTTGCGAGGGCCTATCGAAGTCACTTTCCATGAAGTGCAGGCGCACCTCGGCGTCGAAACACAACGGCAATGGTCGAATCTGGCCATTTTGCGAACTACTCCCGCGCTTTTGGGTCTTTTTTCGCTCGTAAGCATCTTTGCTCAGCAGTTGTTGGGTGGCCAGTCCCTGCCAGTTCGTCAGGCGGCTTGGTATACGAAAGCCTTGCCCACCTTTTCAGACACCCTAGCTTTCGTTCGCCAACATTTGTGGCCCTCTACCTTTTTTGCTCTGTCGTCTTCTGAGCACGATGTCGTTGAAATTCCACGCGCTCTCTTTGATCGTCTCGTGGATACGCTCGCTTTTACTGCCTAATTCGGATAAAGCCTAGATTAGAGTTGACCTGTTGTGCATATTCCTCCCAGGAAATGAGTTCTTCACGATAGTCGGAATACTGGTCGCTGCCCTCAACGTAGAGATCCGCTGATTTGAGATCGCACAGGATCTGGGAGAAGAAGGCCATCTCGAAGTGCCGCCGAAGGACATTATCCGGGCAAAGAGTGCGTTTGTTTTGCTCCGTCATGAACTTCCACTACGCATCTGAAGCCCAGGAGAGATCAACAAGTGGAATACGTTGTTCTTCAGGCGTGTCAGGATTCTGAACCGTTGCTGTGATAAGCCAATCTCCTTTACTGTTTTGATGCTGTTTGAGAAAACGTATGGCCTCCTCCATAC
>VBJK01000314.1 GCA_005879655.1 Chloroflexota bacterium
CGAACTATCTTAAGGGTCACGTAACGCCGTGATTGTTTAGCTACCTCGATGGTTTCATCTTATATCACTCACAGCAGGATATGAGATGGAACGCATGATGGACCTTAAGCCCACCTGAAGATGCCTAACGGATCTTCCGTCTTTCTCCTTTAGGGATGGGAAAAGTCGAAAAACAGTGGGAGAACTCATGAATTCAAAAGACCTTGATCATGTTTTATTCATTTACTATCATAGGACGCTATAGTATTACCGCTTCTAGTTTCGTATAGATTCCTGTGATCGGCTAAGAACCGAATCCAATGGCTAAGAACCATTATTCCATCCTACTTGAGCAAAACAAGCTGAATGGTAAAACTTACCAAGACTGGATCAGAGATCTTAAGATCGTCTTAGGATTCTGAACAAATATCCTACGTTTTGGATAGTCCCTACCTATAAAGCAGAAAAGGAAGGCAGCGATGTCTTAAAGCGGGGCTTAAGATGATCGAAGGAAGTGGACGTTTGGGAACGTTCACTACACTCATCGAATTTGAGTTGTATGGGGATTTGATCCTGCATTCCTTACCTCCTCTGTTCAACAAGCAAACGAGTAAGCTAACTTGTCACGGACAAAAGCACACTCAAGTTGAACTTATCTGCTTAAGAATGCTCGAGAAGAATGAGCGATTCTACCAAGCTCGAAAGGTTGCACAACCGACTGAATCTTGTTCTAAGGACGTAAAACTCCTAAAAGCAAGAGGAGGAAGGTTGGTGGGAACGCAATTAAGGCTAAACAAGGGATAATCAAACTAGGACCCGGTCAGGTTAGTCATAGAAGAAGAGACCTAGTGTTCATTGTGATAGGACTGGTCATTAACTTTGCAAAGAGTACACAGCTGCTCTAGCAAATAATAACTTCTTGTCAAACTGCTACACAGTAGTTTCTTAGTAGGACGTCAGTAGTTGCGAGAGAAAACTGTTGATATTCCGAACTAACTTGAGATTATTGTGGCTCTAGACTATTCTACAGGAATTACTCTTTTGCCGACAATGATTCTCAGAATTGTTTGGAATTAGTTTTCCTGCAGCGTATCCCACTAAGTTAATTGACAGTGAGGTAAACTTGGAATAAATATGGATCGGACTCCATATGAATAATTCTAAGTATTATGACCAAGAGTTTTATCAGCAAACAAGCTGGAAACCACGTTCCAGGCTATGTTAGTTCACGAGAAACTACATGATCGAAAGATCACAAAACCATTCCAGAATCGGGAGAGAGAAACTGGAAGAACGAGTTTCCTATCGGATAGGAACTGTTCAACAAAACTAGTAAGTCTCGATTGGGAATCTTGACTATAGACTAGTATCTCGTAACTATGAACACACCGGAAATCTTCTTTGCCCTAAGGTACTAAAATCCAAGAAGATTCGAAAGAGTCTCACGTCTTTGTTGAAAACTTCACTGGCTAAATCGATGGGATCGATGAAGCAGTGGGAGTGTCAAAAACGTTTGAGGATTATCCTTTAAGAAAGGACTCCAGGAATGACAAGATGCCTTGGTTTCCAAAATTAGCTCCATGGTCATTGACTTGACTTAGCCAAATGTCGATTCTGATTCAGAAGAAGAAATTCTTCTCGAATAAAAGGATGACATGGCTTAAGATCAATAAAGTAATCGATGGAACGTTGGGAACGTATAAAAACACTTTTCGTGGGAAAGATTCATCGAATGAATTCACCCAAAACGAAAGAGCGTATAAGCTAATTGGAATACCACTTGTCATACCCAGAAACACAAACAAGGTGTTAAGCTGAAGTCTCAAATTCATAGTTAAGATCAGGGTGATCGAAATTATGAATCTAAGATTCAGTGGGAGAAATGACGCGAGTCTAAGGATTTGATGAAAGTTTCTTGGAGAAATTATCATAAGTCAGACTGCGTGCATAAAAGGACTTGATAAAAGTTTCTTGATAGAAATTATAGTCAAGACCTCCTGGAGAAAAGATTACAGAACTTAGTATCACAAAATGGCTGTGACACTTTAGTGTTCTGGTAAATCAACTAGTACCTGACTGACCAACACAGGGTAAACACCAGTCGAAATTAATCTTAAGTATTGATAATTTAGGGATATTATCAAGAACAAGATTGGATATTCAGCCAGCTCTTAATGAAGGAATTGAGAGAAAAGGATTCTTAGCATTATATGTTCAAGCAGCATGAACAAATGCCAAGATTCTCTCAAAGTTTGACACATCGACCTAACAGTCGACAAATGGTCTTAGAGACAACCTTCTAGGAACGTGTGGCACGGTTCCTCTCTCAGAAAGTGTATTCAGGCGTACATGAGAGGTTATGAAGGTGGAGTAATTTCCAAGAGGGAAAGAATCAATACTCCGTGTCAAACCGAATGATGCAATACGCACTGGGAGTGGCAAGATTGCAAGATCATTCGTTCCGGGCTGGGAGCCTATATTAAGAGGCTGCGAAGATCGTTCTCATAGCATTGCAAAATGACAAATAGTCAAGCTGGTGCTAGGGCAATGAGAAGAACTTCGTATGATTTGTAAGACTCTTGTAAAACCTTAGTTGCATTAGATTGTATACACAGTCTGATTCAACTTAACAGTGTTTCGAATCTTGGATGAATTGGTGTGATGGGATCACATCTTCTGCGTGGACTTCATCTTAAGAATTGAAATACAAAACTGCATAGAAATGCAGTCACAGGAACGTGTTTGGATAAAAGATTCACACCCATTGGATTGGGAGTGTTTCCCTAGCATAGCTCT
>VBJK01000315.1 GCA_005879655.1 Chloroflexota bacterium
GAACATCTTTATGATAAGTGAATGAAAGGTACAAAGGCGATCTTTAGGTTTCATCTAGTACAAGGAAGTACTTTTGCCAATAAGATGAAAGCCCCGTAGACTTAGGTATATTCATGAGAGCTAGGACTGTCACGGGCTGACGAGTCGTGGAACTAGTCTCGATGAATTAGTCTACAAATGTTCCAAGTCATAGAACCCATGATCCGGGGCATCGTTTGGTTCGGATAGACTTGCATCGAGCCTGCACGTCACTCGGGGAGTGAATACCTCTGTTCCAAGGTATTAGTGCTGAGACACTGCGTGGGCTGATGGATGTGGGGCCTGTCCCGGGCTGCTGCATTGAACGTGATTCCGCATCAGAACTCAAACCATTTGGTAGCCGAAGT
>VBJK01000316.1 GCA_005879655.1 Chloroflexota bacterium
AGGCATTAACCGGGGAACCGATGTAAAGGGACCGTACTTGCGCAGCAACTGCTGATGAAAGGTTCATACGCCTGCTTGAATTCATCCTTTACCTATGTACCCCTCCAGTAGTCGTTGGCTGGACGCGACCGAGGGTGTGGCTTAAGCACCAAGGAACTTGGGAGGTTCTGAAAGTGATTAATCGTAAGATTACTTTGAACCTAAAGGAGTAACACGCATAACCAGTTAACCAGTACACATGAAAGATAAGCAGTGATTAATTATTGTATAATTAATCACACTAGGCCAATTAATTGATTATTGGATAATTGATTAGATTGGGCCTAAAGGAAGAAAGAAATAAAGAGAAGAGAGAGTATGGGCTTTAGTAATTAAGGTGGGCTGTTTTAATTGGGAATTAGAACAGGCCCAACACCTTAATTTATTAATTGAAGGTGGGCTATTTTAATTGGGAATTAAAATAGGCCCAACACCTTAATTAAATATAAGGTGGGCCATCCTAACTAATAAGTTAAGATGGGCCCTACACCTTAATTAAATAAATAAGTCATTGGGCTTAAGTAATTAGAATCCTAGAAGGAGTCTAAAAGCCCAATGGATTTATTTAGGCCCATAAGGAGTCTAATTAAATTAGACTGCAAATGAGAAACATTTCCCTTTTAGAGGGAAAAAAACGCCTCTCACAGTGAGAATGGGAAAAAGGCACCTACTTCCTCCCTTTCCTCAGGGTTGAAGTTGAGTGTATCTGAAACTCACAAAAGAATCACTGTCTCAATCTCTCTCCCTCCTGCTCATGGGATGAGCAACCCTTCTTCCTCAAAAGACTTGTCTTCCATAAAACAGATCGGTGAATCAAGCTTAGCCGGATCTGGTGTACGTGGACTGGGCGTGGACAACTTAGAGGAAGCACACGTGGGCTTCTACAACACACACAGGCGTGTGATCCTTACGCAAAGGAATCACAGGAAGAGTGGCGTGGCCTAGGGTCTCCCTATGGACCCTGGGTGTTGATCCTGCGTGTAAACGAATCTCAAACAAGTAAGTACGGCTTACTTCTTGATTATGTATGAATGCGTGTAAGATCACCGGGTGCCGGCGGTCTAAGAAAAATTTTAAATTACACCTTCCGCTGCGTTCTGGGCCGTCTGAGCACCGGTGAAACCCAACACGATTAAGGCTAAATAAGGTAAAATCAAACTAGGACCCGATTAGGTTAGTCAATAG
>VBJK01000317.1 GCA_005879655.1 Chloroflexota bacterium
CGCACCATATCTGCACGAGCTTCTTCTCTACAGGAGTATGAGCGGCCTTTGTGCTACTTGCAGGCTTTTGCGACTGCAACAGAGGATGAGGTAACGCCTGACGATCTACCTTTCCATTGGCGGTTAGTGGCAGTGTCTCTAACGGGATAATGCTCAACGGGTGCATATACTCTGGCAGCTTGCTTCTCAGGTGCTCAAACAATTCCGTCAAGCTCAGCAGTGCAACGGTGGCAGGACCTTGAGCCAGTACAATATCAAAGCCAAAGAACTCGTTGAGCGTTCCCGCTTTGTTTAAGATCGCTGCTGAGGAAAACCCTTGTTGCGTGAGCACCTCATACCACATATCCCGTGTGAGCAGGGGATGAACCTGCCGCAGTTCTGTATCTGCAAAACGGTCAAAACCCTGCTGTAGACCCATTGTCAGGTCGAAGATGGGATGGAACTTTGTCTGTTCCAACAGCAGAAGGATACCTCGTGGCTTGAGGAGGCTACGTACATGCTTCAAGGTCTCTGCAATGTTTGCGGTCATATGTAAGGTACTGGCAGCAATAATGATATCGAAGCCGTGCATCTCGTATCCTTGAGCCTGGGGATTTTTCTCTATATCGAGCAATCGATACTTGACAAAGGGACACGCTGCAAATTCCTGCTGAGCTTCCTGGAGGAAATAAGTAGAAATATCTGTATAGCTATATTCTGTACGTGACGGTGGTAATATGGGTAAGAGATAGGCCGTTGCAGTGCCAATGCTTGCTCTTATCTCTAAGATGCGTAGCGTCTCATGCTCAGCAGTAAGTTCTACTACTTCTTGCACTATGATTTGTAGGATGGTATTACTTGTATGGAAGATACGATATGCTGCGCGTGTCTCAGCAGAGAGATTGATTTCTGCTGAGTGCAGTTCTTCGGTGAGCACGGACTTCAGGTTTTCCGCGACTGGAGAAGACATCAGGGGAAAGCGTTTGTGCCAGCCTAATGCGAGCAATGTCGGGTCCGTCAGTCTGCTAGCTGCCTGTTGGTAGATTGTGCACCATGCGTCAAGCGTTCTGTCTGGCAGCGGCCTCTCGCACTTGAAGCTTCCATGCTGCTCCTGTAAATAGCCGTTGTGTGCTAGTAAGCGCAAATTGCGCGTAACCCATTGTTGATAGCAAGGATGAATGCCGCAGTGTTGCATCAACTCATCTACGGTATAGCGTTCGTCAGAAGAGCGAAACACGGCGAAATCTTGCAGCGCCTTGCACACTATCTGAAGATACATCTGCTCTAGTATCTGCCATAGCTCAAGAAATGTAACTTCTATGTCTGCATCGGGTAATGCTTGTATATAGTGCAGACTCTTGGTGACCAGCACTTGCCAGTTCGTGTTCTCTTGAGGATTGTCTGTCGGGTGCGTGCCATTGCGCGTGGCAACGACGTAGGCTATAAGATGCTTATGCTCAAACGGCTTGCCTGTAGCTGTGACGACCGCGTTGCTGACCGCAGGATGCTCAAGTAGCGCCGCTTCGATCTCTCCTAGTTCGATACGGTGTCCTGCTATCTTGACTTGAAAGTCCTCGCGCCCCAGAAATTCAATAGTGCCATCAGGCCAATAGCGCCCCATGTCTCCGGTGCGGTAGAGTCGTTCGCCGATGTGAGGATGGATTAGAAAGCTGGCTTGCGTCTTTGCTTCATCGCGCCAATAGCCCCTGGCTAAGCCAATGCCACCAATGTAGAGCTGTCCAGCCACCCAGACCGGACATGGTTCTAGCTTCTCATTGAGCACATGGAAACGCTGATTGCACAGCGGCTTGCCATAGGGAATGCTCTTCCAGGATGCTTCTACATCCTCTATTGGATACAGGATGGACCAGATCGACGCTTCCGTTGCTCCTCCCAGACTGATCAGTTGCAGCGTTGGCACAGACTCTTTGACGTGTGCGGGCAAGGACAACGGTATCCAGTCACCGCTGATGAGTGCGAGTCTGAGGCGACTTTGTTGCAAGCTCAATGCTGAAGAATCGCCCAATGCGAGCAACATCTCTAGCAGAGCGGGCACACTATTCCAGAGCGTGACGCGTTCTCGCAGCAATAGCTCCAGCCAGAGTGCAGGATCACGCTGACTGCCAGCAGGTGGCAAGACAATCGTTCCACCCGCCGCCAACAGACCGAAGATGTCGTAGACCGATAAATCAAAGTGCAGCGCAGAGAGGGCGAGCACACGATCCGTACTGCTCACAGCAAAGCGCCGATTGATATCCAGGATGGTATTGACGGCGGCCCGGTGGCTGATCATCACTCCCTTGGGCAGACCCGTTGAGCCTGACGTGTAGATCACATAGGCCAGATCATCTGGACCCTGAAGCGTTTCTAGCTCAGTAAGAGCCTGCTGGCTCACCTCCAGGTGATCTATACAGAGGTATGTCATGCCCCTGGACCAAGCTATCCGCCCATTGAGCCAGGATTGAGTAAGCACAACCTCAACTGCTCCATGCTCTAAGAGCCAAGTGAGGCGTTCTTGTGGCAGCGCGGGATCAAGCGGCAGATATGCCGCCCCAGAGAACAAGATGCCCAGAACTGCCACCACCTGTTCCCACCCCTTCTCCATCACCACCGCTATCAGCTGGTTGGGGCAGGCCCCCAGTTGCCTCAAGCGATGAGCAAGCAGGATGGCCTCATTCAAGACCTCTTGATAGGTCAATGCTCGTCTGGCTGAGATGATGGCGAGCTGATCAGGTTGGAGTCTGGCTTGTTGCAGGAAAAGATCTTGCAGTAGTGCATCGGAAATGGGTGCTGAAGTCTCGTTGACATGTGCACGCACTGTCTGCTGCGAGGCGGGCACCAACTCAGAGCAATAGCTTTGCCACACTTCTTCCTCGCTTGCTAATCTCTGCAACAATTGGGTATAGGCATCAAACATCTCATCAATAAGACCTACTGGAAAAAGCTCCTCGACAACCTGCCAATAAAAGACTAGATTCCCTGCTTGCTCCATAACTTGATGATCGAGCCAGACCTGGGGCGTTTGTGTGACGAAATAGACGATTTCCTGCCAGGGAGTAGGATGGGTCAGAGCCGTCTGCTGACCTAAGACACTGGTAAAGACCACGGGCATGAGTGCCTGCGCAGCACTGCCATGCTGGCGTGCTAGGTCCCGTAGGACATGCACCCCGCTATAGAGGCGGTGCTCAACATCCTGCCACAGTCGTTCTTGTAAACGCCTGGCCCGCTGCTCAAAGAGGTCTGGAAGAGAGTAATCAACCTGCAAGAGCAGCAAAGAGGTAAAATCGCCCACGATCTCATTGACCTGCTTGTGCAAGGGTAAGCGGTTGAAGAGGGTCAGATTGATGCAGAAGCGTGGCGTTTTGCTCCAGACGGCGAGCACCTCTGCAAAGGCTGCAAGCAGGATACCAGAGGGGGTCAGCCCGGCCTGCGCGCCACGTGCTTTGAGGCGTTGCCACAGTGCTGCCTCCATGCGCCCATTGCGCGGCACGAAACGTGGTCGGGACAGTGATGCTGCATCGATTGCGTGTGGCAGATCGGGTGCAGCTGGTAACGTCGGGATACGCGCCAGCCAATAGTCTCGTGAGCGCTCGTACTGTTCGCTGGCCTGAAGTTGAGCCTCAGCAAAGATATAATCGCGGAAAGAGAGATCTAAGCGCGGCAGTGACGCCTCTGGTTCGTGATACAAGTGCACAAATTCCTGTACGATGAGCACCATACTCCACGCGTCAGCAAAGAGTATCTCAGCACTGACATGCATGCGGACACGCCGCTTGTGCAAGCGGGAAACACGCAGAGTGAATGTTGGCCATTGCTCGACTTGATACACATAGTGACCCATTTCATCACGGATATGCTGCAACTGTTCATCCTGATGCTGTGTATGAAGTCTCTGTAGATCGATACATTCAATACTGAAAAGGGGGACTTGCTCCAGGACCTGCTGCTCTCCATTGGGCAAGATCACTGCACGTAACATAGCATGTCGCACGATCAAACGGCGTACGGCGAGCAATGAGCGCCCCACATCCAGGTCAAGAGCTTCAACCTCAATGTAGCAATGATTGCCCACATTACCCAATGCAAATGACGCATGACGCCCAATCCAGTAGGCTTGTTGTACATCGCTGAGAGGAAAAGGCAAGTATGTCTGATCAGGTGCAGAGACGACCAAGGACCTGCTCATCTGCTCAGACAGCAAGGTGAGAGGGGAGGCGTCAAATGGAGACGCTAGAGGGTCTCTTTGCTGTTCAGCATACTGCGCAATCATTTCGGCCAGAGCTGCTATGGTTGGTTTTTTAAATATGGTTGGAAATGGTATCTCGACATTGAAGTTTGCTCGTATATGAGCAAGCACCTTTAGCGCTAGTAAGGAGTCCCCTCCCAATTGCAAGAAATCATCTTCAACGCCCACATTACTCAGGCTGAGCAACTCGCACCATATCTGCACGAGCTTCTTCTCTACAGGAGTATGAGCGGCCTTTGTGCTACTTGCAGGCTTTTGCGACTGCAACAGAGGATGAGGTAACGCCTGACGATCTACCTTTCCATTGGCGGTTAGTGGCAGTGTCTCTAACGGGATAATGCTC
>VBJK01000318.1 GCA_005879655.1 Chloroflexota bacterium
CCATTAATTGCCATTTTCGAGGGGCTTTCAACCTCTCCGTCTGAGCATGAATATCTTGGGGAAACGGCCATTTTATGCTTTATTTTGCGGCCATTAATTGCCTTTTGTCACAGATCTCCCTCTCGTCCCTGTGATTAACAGCAAAGTTTGTCCGTTCCAGACAGCAAAGTTTGACCTAAGAAAGGAAAGTTTGTCTTTTTCGGTTGTTTGCAAATGACTGACACAACCTCCAAACAGAGCAAAAATCTGTCCGAAAGTTGTCAAAAAAGCAAAGCTTGCCAAAAAGTCCTTGTCCAGTAACACCTTCCCCTGTGCACCTCGTGGCAGTGTAGAGACGCTGAAATTTCTTAGTCTTTAGGAGATCATACAGATGTTAAGTGAAGAGGCATTTGAGGTATGGTGTCAAAAGCTCTCTCTCTGTGAGCAAGCAAAAGCTATCGTTTGTCAGATCCGTTCTTCCCCACCATCACGGCTTGTCCGAAGTGCTGCTGGGAATGTAAGTGGCCGTTATCCGAGCAAGAAAATGGGTTGCACTATTCAATTTGAAAGTCATCGGGGCGAACTTGCCGCCATTTACCAGTTTGAGCATGATCCCACTGTGCTAGAGTTTTATGATCAACCCAATGCTATCAAGCTCATTTATCCCAGTAAGAAGGGAAGGCAAGTGGGTGTTCTTCATACTCCCGATTTCTTTGTCATCGGTGAGCAGACCTGTGGATGGGTTGAATGCAAAATGGAAGAACAGCTTGTTCAACTAGCAGAGCAGATGCCACATCGCTACCAACGTGGTGCTGATGGCATGTGGACATGTCCTCCAGGAGAAGCCTACGCCTCGCCATCAGGCTTCTTCTACCACGTGCAGTCCTCAGCCCAGATTGATTGGGTCTATCAACGCAACCTGCGTTTTCTGGAAGATTACCTTCGCGTTTCGTGTTGTCCCGTTGAAGAAAAAATTGCTCAGTCTATCCGCACATGCGTGATGAAGAGACCAGCACAGACGCTTCTAGAGCTGCTTGAGGGACTTGAGCAAGCCACTGTAGATGACCTCTATTTTCTCATCGCCACTGACCAAGTCTACATTGATCTTTCTGCTACCCCGCTTGCTCAGCCAGAACAAGTCCAGGTGTTTGTGGATCGTGAGCAGGCAGAGGCATATGCCATTCTTCGCCGGTCATCTGTGCAACTCTTCCCCCATGCCTCATCTTCTTGCGTTACACTAACAGCAGGCACACTTCTTTGCTGGGACGGCAAGCCTTGGCGTATTCTTAATCTTGGTGAGACGGCAGTCACGTTGCTTTCCCCAGAGAAACAGCTTGTCGATCTTCCCATTGAGGTATTTGAGGCACTGCTTTATCAGAAAAAGATCACTGTTGCCTCTCCTCTCCCCGACAATGCCAGCCAAGTAGCTGAACAGGAGGTGTTGACCAAAGCCAGTCTCAAGCAACTTGAGATTGCCACACAACGCTACAAATTATTGGGACACATTGGGGAGCCGGACTCTGCTGTATCAGCAAGAACACTGAGGCGATGGCGTGCAGAATTTCAAACTGCTGAGGCCTTGTATGGACATGGGTTTACTGGCCTCATTCCTCGTTGGAGTAACAGTGGCAATCGTCTTCCACGGCTGAGCATTGAGCAAGAACAGTTGCTCTCGAAATATATCTCAGAGCAGTACGAAACACACAAGCAGCAGACCGCCTCAGCAGTCTACTTGCTCCTCGAACGCGAGGCCAAGGAACGCAACATTGCCGTCCCAAGCTACACTACGTTTCGTGCCCGCATCAAACAACGCTCGCGCCATGAACAAGTCTTGAAACGTCAAGGGCCACGGGCAGCCGCTCAAGTAGAACCATTCTACTGGGAATTGGAGCGAATGACAACCCCACGACACGGAGATCGTCCCTGGGAAATTGTCCACCTCGACCACACGGAATTAGATATTGTTTTAGTCAGTTCCCATACAGGACGTTGCCTGGGCAAGCCATGGGCCACATTCATGACCGATGCATACTCACGCCGTTTGCTTGTTGTGTATCTGACTTTCGATCCTCCCTCATACCGTTCAGGGATGATGGCACTGCGCGAGTGCGTATGGCGCTACGCAAGACTGCCACAGACGCTTGTGGTAGACGGTGGCCCGGACTTCCGTAGTGTGTACTTTGAAGCATTGCTGGCATACTCCTCCTGTACCAAGGCCACACGGCCTTGGGGCAAACCACGATATGGGTCCGTATGTGAACGACTCTTCGGCACCGCCAATACCCAGTTTGTCTACAATTTGACTGGAAATACCCAGATTACCAAACAGGTTCGCCAAGTCACGAAGTCCGTTGATCCCACGCACCATGCAGTGTGGACACTTGGCGATCTTTATGGATACCTGACTGAGTGGGCATATGAGGTATATGATCAGCAGATTCACCCAGCCCTGGAGATGTCACCTCGTGAAGCGTTCAAAAAGGGCCTTGCCAGAAGTGGAGAACGTGTGCACTCTACCATCGACTACGATGACACATTTCGTTTTTTCTCCTTACCTACCACCCCGAAGGGAACAGCAACAGTCGAGCCAGGGCGCGGCGTCAAAATCAACTATGTGTACTACTGGTCTGATGAATTTCGCCCGGCCTCTCTTGAACATACTCAAGTTCCAGTTCGCTATGATCCCTTCAATATCGGAGTGGCCTACGCGTTTGTGAAATCGCGCTGGGTTGAATGCATTTCTGAATATTATCTCCAACTCAAAGGACATTCTGAGCGCGAGTTGGTACTGGCAACCACTGAGTTACGTAAACGCCTGAGTACCCACTCCAAGGAGGTGTCCATTACAGCGAAACGGTTGGCCGAGTTTTTGTCGTCTGCACAGTCTCACGAAGTGTTGCTGACACAGCGTTTACAAGATGCAGATGCACAAAGCGTCTTTGCCCAAATGGGAGGCTATCAAGACAAAGGCCATGAGGCACAAGACACTCAAAGTGAAGCTTCCTTTCAGCCTCTGCCTACAGAGCAGGAGAAGGAAGCCACAGATGTATACGCAGGACTAGAAATTTATGAGGAATACCAGTGATGTCTGAACAAGCACAGCCAACCCCTTTTCCCCGCCATCTGCTCCATCAATCGCCGCAGTTGCGTCTGGATTACTTCAAAGCATACACAGTGGCCCATCCTGCCTTAAAACAGGCCGATCAGGCGGTATGGGATGCGCTTCGTGAACCAGCGGGAGCCTCTTTAGTCTTTGTCTTTGGCCCAACAGGTGTGGGAAAAACGACGCTGCTTGCGCAAATCGAAAAACGGTTGATAGATCTCTCGTTTTGCGACGAGCGACAAGGAAAAAAGGATCTGCCTGCATTGAGGCTGGACGCCGTTTCACCTGCCCTTAACCTCTTCAAATGGAGTGATTACTACCAGCGTGCATTGATGCTTTTGCGTGAAGCAAGAGTTGAGTACACTGTTGATTACAGTCATCGCTTGCCTCTTATTCATCAGGGAGCCATTGAGCAAGAACCACTCCCTTTGAAAAGGATGGCGGATACCGCAGCCCTGCGTCTGGCCTTCGAGCAAGCACTCAAACGACGAAGACCGCACGCCGTTCTCATTGATGAGGCAGAACATATTGCCAAGGCGGCACGAGGCTCCAAGCTTTTGGATCAACTCGACCATCTGAAAAGCTTGGCGATCATGAGCAAAACGGTTCACGTTCTCGTTGGGACCTATGATCTTATGGTGTTTCGGAATTTGAGCGCTCAGCTTTCACGACGTAGCATTGATATCCACTTCTCTCGCTATTGTGCGACAGACGAAGCAGAAACTCGTGCATTTAAAAGTGTGCTCTGGTCCTTTCAGAAGAATCTCCCATTGGAAGAAGAACCTGATCTACTTCAGTACTGGAAATATTGCTATGAGCGTACTATTGGCTGTGTCGGCGCGTTAAAAGACTGGCTGACACGAGCGTTAGCTCAAGCTCTCGAAAGAGGGGAGAAGACCATTTCGCGGGTGCTACTCGAACAACATGCCCTCTCAGTAGACCGATGCAATCAGATGGTGACGGAAGCGGTAGCTGGTGAATCTGCACTCAAAGAAGATGATCATGCTGCTTATCGATTACGGGTCCGCTTGGGATTGGAAGCCCGTCCCGCTTCACAGCAGGAAGGAGTTTCCCACAAAAAAGAGGTTTCCTCTGATCAGGTTCCACGAGAGCACCATTCACGACGTGTGGGGCAGCGCAAGCCTCATCGTGACCCGGTGAAAGATGAAAGTGCATCTTGAAAGCAAAGCCTGACCACTGTCTGTGAAAGCAAAACTTGCCCCTTTCGGTCAGACTTTGCTGTTAATCACATCTCAACTCATACA
>VBJK01000319.1 GCA_005879655.1 Chloroflexota bacterium
AGAAACATAGAATCAGAGATGTAAATGAGAATAGATCGAGGCAATAACTTAACTTCACTAAAGCCGGGTCCTGACCGGGTCCGGGCGTTTTTAATATGGGGACTGGACCCGTTGTGCAATTATCTCCCTCCCACACACACTTCGAGACCGAGGCATCGCCCCCGACTTTAAGTCCTCTCCACCACTCCAAATGCGGTCGTCTCGCTCTGAGTCGACTCCTGTGTATGGCACAGAACATCAGACGAATGATGCAGAGCCGACTATAGGCCAATCTATAGAACGCTAATAGCCTTTGGTGATCTCCTTCGCGGAGTCTCATGTTCGATATATTTTGAAACTCGCATCGACGCGATCTTAATGGTTACCAGGCGATCGTTGTGCAGCCATGATTACGTCGTTATACGGAGTCTGTGTTGCACGGAGGGTATTGTTACGCGGAGGGCCATCGTTATGCGAGTCACTGTTACACGGAATCTAGTACCGAACAGCTTGTTCGCGAGCCTTGCATGGTTTGGTTTAACTTAGATTAATAATGCGAACGCTATTTGTTTCTATCATGTACTATAAAATCGTATAAGTATCCTGTGTGCTAATTTAATGAATGTGAAGCAATTGGCTGTCACTTTGACCCCACGGCTCCGACGAATCCTTGCACGATTGTAACATTTTCTGAATTGCATCGATCGTCATTCCCTTCGCCTTTCTCCACAGTTCTATCCTGTGCGCAACGTCACTCTCCGGTAGTTTCAAGCCCGCTGCTGCCTTTTTGATTCTTTGGATTAAAGCTTTACGACGTGTATATCTTTTTCTGGCAGCATCTCCCCTTCTCCATTTAGCGCCGAATTTCTCCTCAAGATATTGAATTGACGGAGATCGCATTCCTTCGGGTCCATTAACAAGACCCTCGTCCCATTCCTCCCATGCCTTATCCACACTATTTATGGAAATGTTGACCTTATACTCTGGAATTGATTCCTGAGTATGTAGAGACCCCGAGGGATTCACAACCGTCTGATGCGAAGGAGCTGTCGAAGGGGGAAAAATGAGCGGTGGCGGGGCAATAAGGGATTGACTTGTGTCATCGGCAACATCGCCATTGGTATCAGTTTGCAAGTGTGAAATAACTCTAATCTGGCCACGATTCATTTTGTCCGCAAATTGCTCTATGGCTATGAATCTCTGATCGTGGAGTTTCTGATTATTGATAATAGCCACGACTTTTTGTTCAACATGATCGATATTTTTACTGACCCACGTAAGCTGACCCGACATCACCTCTGTAACCGAATGTAATTCTCTGGCAATGTCGGGAACCAACTGTTGAATTTGTATTGCCATTGGTATGTGATCCTCTCGAGAGGCTAGGAGAGCACTGTGTTGATAGTTAAGGAATTCGGGATCCTGAAATAGCGAATGTTTAAATAACGGAGATTCTCGGAATTGAGGCTGATCTTTCAATGCAACAGCGTCTTCTAATATAACTGTCCGAAACCAGTTGAGGGCATTCAGAACGGAGCCCGCTGCTCTGTCTCGCTCCTCCGAAGGGATTGAATTTAGGACTAGGAGCGATTCCTCTAGTTGTGGAAAAACCTTTCTGCGAAGCGACTCTGGCGGCCGCAATGCTGATCGAGCCAGATAATATTTCCCTCGTTCAGCTGGAAATCCTGCAAACTGACGTGCTGCACCACGTGCTATTCCACTGGAGTAGTGTTTGGCCATTCGCGTACTGTCCCAATGACCAAGTTGACGAATTTGAGCATCCTCTACACCGATCACCTCTCCATGCTGAACTGCTGCCTTTCGACCTGCATGTGTAAATCCGTCAGCTTGAATATTGAACCTTTGGAAAATTTCTTTGATGATCTTCAATTGCGCGGCGTATCCCAATTGCTTGGATGGATCATTTCTTTGACGAAGCAATTTGATCGAGTGCCATTCCATATTCGCGCTTCCAAATTCAGGCCATGATTCCTTCCCAACGTCAAATCGGAGGTATAAATAGAAAGCAATCGAGCCAACAACACACTGACGTGGGTCGTAATGTCGGAAAGCATAGGCATATCTCACCGTGCCTGCCTCTTGAGTCTGAAAAAGAACTATTAGCAAATCAAAAGAAGTGGACATTTACCTTTCCATGACGAAGCAACAAGAAAAGCATTGGAATAGCGCCCCCATCAATGCCCTCGCCAGACTGAGGAATCACGAAAAGATCAGCGAGTTCAGCTAGAAGTCGATTTTGACTTCGTAGACAAAAGAAATGACCCATGTTTAAATCCACCTTCAAACGGAAATCCATCTCTCGTCCCCTTTTAATGAGGTACTCCTGAATAAACATAAACTGCTCATCGCTGTAAATTTGAAGGAGCTCATTCTTTTGCCGAAGTTGTACATGGCCGCCTGCAGTTTTGAATAAACTTCGCGTATACATCTTAATGAAATTCACGACACGAGGAGTCCGTGGAGAGGGGTATGGGTTCAAGCCCTTATCCTTTTGCTTCTTTTGCAATAATTAGCATAAAGCATATCGTGAAAGAAGGGAAATACGAAGTAAAGATTTGTAATTGCAGTCACACAGCCGAGTAAGGAAGAGGCTGAGAGAGGCCTTCCGAAGTTTTTTCCCTTCTGCTTATTTCCTTGCATCAATCGTTCGCTCCTCAAAAAATCAAGAAGTTTATATTCATTCACGATGATACCATCCTCATAACCACGTGTTACGACACAAAACACCTATGATGATCGTCAGCTTGTCTGAGAATAAAGGAAAGTACCTCAAAATCATCCTGAATTGGCCGATATTTATTCTTGGTTCCGATAGGAATCGCATCGTCAATCTCCTGATCTAGTTGATCAAGAAAGTCATTCATTTGTCGGCGTTGTCGGACCTCACGTTCTTGCCTTCCTTGTTGAATTAAATTAACCTGTTGACGGATGGATAGTGGCATATCATGATTATATTCCACAGGACTTGAAACTGCCTGTCGCGGACTGGATTCCATTTGAACGGCCGAGCCTAAAGACATCAAACCTTGACGTCTTCGTGGAATGGATCCTCTTTGCTCCTGCTGCGCACTACCATTGTCTTTCCCCTGCCTCTGACTCATAAGTCTGTAACTGTCCACATCTTGTCTTGCTTCGTTAATCAATTTCTCCATCATCCGCATATTAATCTCCTCTCCATCCTCATCATTATCATCTTCGCCACCATTGACTTCGATCTCGATCTCGGAGTCTCGGAGTCCCCTTACCGTCTCTAGGCAAGTAGCCCCGTCGCCTTCGACTTGCATCGACTGTGACACGATATTTCCATCATGAGAGGCCGACTTGTGACGGTATGATGAGCGTGTTCCTACCCTTTAGACTCAACACGAGAAAGGCAAGCGAAGGAGGGAATGGGGAAATGAGACCGCGTACATGAGAGCTGGGGTGTGTTCGCGACAATAACCTATCGGAATTCCTACGGGTGGTCGTGCACATGCATGCGATGGGGGATGTTGATTAAGGCGCAGGAGCGACAATATTATGCGGCCAGGCAGGCAATTGGGGTCCAGTCGGGATGTTTAGATAACTTTAACTTCGTTTGTGAACACGAGGTAAAGTTATTTGCAGATAACTTGACTTTGCTGACTAAGCAATCAAATTTCGCGGCCTCTGATTGGCTGGAGCCCGGTTTTGGCTGGGTCCCAGTCGAGATCGAAATCCCCACCAAATCGTCGGTCCGGTCCCAATTTTTTGGCGGACCCAAGTTAATAGACCGAAGTATCCATTCTTCGGCGTCCACGTGGAGCGTTTCGCCGACACGATTGGCTATCAAAGGGAGATGTCCATTGGTCACGAGTGGCAGTGACTGA
>VBJK01000423.1 GCA_005879655.1 Chloroflexota bacterium
CACCGCACTGTTTCTGGGAGTGAGCAATGCGTTCAGCAGCACGTTACTCTTTGGACTTATCTGTGCGCTCATCGACCGGGCAGCCAGTGCACACGTTGGAGAACTGCGCTTAACCGAGCGCGTGCACTGGACGTGGCACAGCCTTCTGACGAGTTTAAGCACTCCCCACCACCTACGCACTACCTTGTGGCTAGGCGGTCTGGTTGCTTTGCTCTCCGGGCTGAGTGCTGGTCTGGCAGCTGGCTGGGACACAGGTCTAGGCGTTCAACTGTCCGCTGGGCTGAGTGTGGGACTGAGCTTTGGGCTGAGCGTGGCACTAAGCTACTGGTTCTTGCTAGGACTCTGGTCTGGCATTGCGCAAGAGCGTCTTGAGGATCAGCAGCGTCAGGTCCCCAACCAGGGCATACGATGCTGCTTACGCAATAGTCTAATCATGGGCATCATCAGCGCGCTACTCATTGGCGTGGTCAGCCTCCTGAGTCGTGAGCTAAGCACGGGACTCTATATCTGGTTCATTGGGTCGCCCAATGAAGTCCTCAGTATAGTGCTGAGCGAACTAAGCACTTCTAGAGGCGGGCTACTAGTAACCATTACTGGTGGCTGCTTTGTCTGGCTCCTGAGTGGTGGCTGGACTGTGCTACAGCATTATGTGCTACGTCGTTTGCTTGCCCGCCGCCGCATCTTTCCCTGGCGTGTGCAACCCTTTCTCGATGACATGACAACGCGTCTGCTGCTTCAGCGCGTCGGTGGGGGCTATTGCTTCGTGCATCGCCTGCTGCTGGAACATTTCGCTGATCTTGATTAGACAATAGAAACGACATGACAGACAGGAGCGGTACCAATACCGCTCCTGTCTGTCATGTCGTTTCTATTTTTTCACCTCCCACGTTTTGGCCGCTCGCCAGGATTAGGTACCAGCGTAGGACACTCATCAGCCAGGCGCAGAGCTTCTACAATAGCACGCTGCAACTGCGTATCAACATGGCAAGCATAATCTTGCGGTGCAATATCGACTTCTATATCGGGATCAGTACCATAGTTTTCTAGTTCCCAGCCGACATCCCGGAACCAGTTGGCGTATTCAGGCTGCGTCGTATAAGAGCCATCTACCAGCTGATGACGTGGCGAGATACCAATTACACCACCCCAGGTACGCATCCCAATCAATGGCCCCAAACCCATTAACTTGAAACTGTGACTGAAGATATCACCATCAGAAGCTGCATGTTCATTAGTGAGTGCGACCATCGGGCCACGCGGCGATTCGCGTGGATAAGGAATAGGCTGACCCCAGCGCGAGAATTTATAACCGATGCGTTTACGCGCCAGTTTCTCCAATAAGAGACCAGAAACATTCCCACCCCCATTCCAACGCACGTCAATGATCAGGGCTTGATAGTCGTACTCCGCCAGATAGCTACGGTGAAACTCGGCATACCCCCTCGCACGCATGTTGGGGATGTGAATATAGCCCACACGCCCGTTAGAATATTTATGTACCAGGCGGCGATTGCCTTCTACCCAATCGCGATAGCGGGCATGACTCTGTTCTGCGTAAGAGAGCGCTGTCACAGTGATGATACGTATCTCGCCAGTTTCAGCCGTCTCCACTGTAAGCTGCACCTCGGCATTAGCCAAGTTCACAAGCAGTTCCTGTGGATTGCGCTTGGGACCAATGCGTTGTCCATTAATAGCCAGTACGGCATCGCCGGGCGAGATATTGAGTCCAGGCAAAGTTAACGGCGAGGCTGCCTCTCGATTTGAGGAGTCGCCGTGAATAATGCGTTCAATGCGATACCGTTCTGTTTGTGCATCGTATTGCCAATCCACACCAAGAAAGCCCTGACGATAGTAGTGTCCCTGGCGATATTCTGCTCCATATTCGGATGTATGCGATGTGCCCAGTTCTCCTTGCAACTCGTCGATGAGATCCGAGAGTTCTGCACGGGAGCGTACTCGTTCTACAAGTGGCGCATATTGATCATAGATGGCGTTCCAGTCAACCCCCGACATATCCTCTGCCCATCCATTCGCTGGCAGGCTGTACCGAGACTTTGACACGATGCAGGTCAATCCATCCACTCTCTTTGCCGGGATGATCACCGTTATCCACTCTAGGTGGTTTCTCGCCTGCCTTTACGACGCGCAGACGGCGACGTGAACGATAGAGTAAAGTCCTATAATCACGTGAGAGAAAGAGATTGCTGACATTATCGATGAGACGCTCAGTGCGCCGTATCTCCAGATCGAAACATTCAACCCAGCCCTTTGATGCCACACTACCCGGCGTGAGCGCACCTTGCATGGGATAGAGCAGGAAAAGTACCTTCCCTCGTATACCGTATATTCCTACATAGCGCGCCTCTCCAATCGGGAAAGGCACAGCACGATCAGTAATACCTTCTAGATCAATAAAGAGCGTACGAGGGCTTTGATTCTCGTCTGCCACCTCTGTACTTTCATCCGTTGGCTGCTCCGTACTAGCCCCTTCTTGTCCATTAGCAGATGCCGTCTCGGCCTTTTTGGTAAGCGTATCCAGCCGCTCCTGCAAAAGTTTTGATTCGGGAATGAATGGCGAGCGTAGATCACGCCGCAATGGAATGGCATAGGGCGTTACACCACGCGGAAAACTCCATTCAAATTGCAGGTTGTCCTGCACCGGGTTGAATGAGCGGTAGCCAAGAAAGTAGAGATACCTACCTTCTGGATCGAATGAGGGTGAAACATCGTCTAGTACCGGCTCTGTCGCAAAGTATGTTTTACCGTCTTCAAGATCGATCAGTTTAATAGCGCGTTTCTGACCAGAGCAAGCGAAGCTATAAGCGAGCCATGGGCCATCGGGAGACCAGGCGATATCATAAATGAGTGCATAATCGCTACGCTCAAGCATTACCAATCTGCCGCTTTCCAGCTCAACAATGAGCAGTTCCTGGCGATGATTGGCGATCGCCACAACATCGTGCGTAGGCGAGACGGCCATCTCAACGACACGGCCCAGCTCGATCTCTGACAATAAGCGAGGTTCACTATCCGAGTAGGGATCAAAAATGACCAGCGTTTCGCGGCCAGGGGCGTCACACACTGCCACAAGACGTTTGCCGTCATTAAGCCATTCCAGAAAACGGTAGCGTACCCCATCAAGCTCGCCATGCTGGAGGACCGCACCTTCCCAGTTACTCATTGAGAAAGCTTTGCCTCTTGTTGTGAGCGCGATGCCCAAACCCTGGGGATGGAGAGCAACCGTGTCGAGGTAGGCTTCTGCCGCCACAAACTTACGATTGAGCTGCGTTCGCTGACTGGGAAAACTGACATCAACCTGTCGCACCTCATCCGTCTGTGGATCGAACAGATAGAGGTCCGCTGCCGCCTGGAAAACCAGCCGTTGCCCATCGGTTGAAAGGTGACGAACATAAAAATCGTTCCGCTCCGTGTGACGGCACAGATCCTCTCCGTGCGGCGTACAAGAATAGATGTTTCCTACTCCCTCATGATCCGAAATGAAGTAGATACGGTCTCCCACCCAGCATGGATCAGCCAGGTTGCCCGCAAGATCCAGCAAACGCTGAAACGTTCCACTCCCATCGTTATCGCACCATAAATGTCCGACCCTGCCACCCCTATACCGCTTCCAATAAGCTGGTTCCTCGATATTACGCCCAAGCACAATACCGCCACATGGACCATAAGAAATGGCATTCGCTATGCCAAAAGGAAGCTGCCGGGGTAGACCCCCCTTCAGACTTATCGCATAAATGACTTTGTAATCGGTATCAAACTGTCCTGCACTGCTGGTATAAAGAATTGCATCACCTTGCGGAGACCAACCCAGTACACGGCAGGAGGAATCGCCCTGGAATGTCAGACGCTGGGCAGGGCCACCCAGCGCAGGCATCATATAGATCTCGCCTGGGCCTTCCTCACGTCCAACGAACGCCAGACATTGTCCATCAGGTGACAAGCGCGGATAACTGGCCCGACCTACACCTGCCGTCAGACGTTCAGCACGCCCACCGGAGCTTGAGACAAGCCAGAGGTCGTCTTCGGAAACGAGAACAATGCTGCTCTGGTAGAGAGTGGGGAATCGCACATACCCTTGAGCTGGCATGGTGCCTCCTTTTACTATGTTGGGGATTTTATGCATGTTAACCCTTTGGTACCTGCCTCTGCTGTGTAGTACGTTGGGGATGATAGTATTTTTTGGGGACAGTATACATTATTTGTTCTACCCAAAGCTGATACGCCCTTGATCGTGCGTAGTATTGTAGCACATCGATAAACTCATGTCGAGTGCAGTAGCGGCAATAGCATACAAAAGTATAGGGCACACCGCTTGTATAAATGTTCACCATGTTTGCCAGAGGTACCTTTCTTTTTCCTCCCTCATAACAATTGACGTAAACAAGCCGACAGTCTATAATTTGGCAATAGTTTATATGCGTTTTACATAATATGAACGGTTAAGACTGCATAATATCGTATATTTTTCAGAGGAGATAACATTTGTATGACACAGACAGTAAATGGTCAGAACCAGCCACCACACAAACAAGGGCGTCCCGGCCAGCGTCAGCAGGAGCGCTTTGCACGCCAAGCACGCCGACGCCGACGTATCCTGATATGGGGTTCAGTGATCAGCGCACTCGTTCTGATTGCCTTTGGTATCTTTGGCATTGTTAAGTACCAGCAGCATACAGACGAGGTCAATAAAATGAAAGATCAACAAGCAACTGCAACAGCATCTGCCGCTAACGCGACCGCTTCAGTGGTTGCCAACGTGACAGCTACTGCCAATGCGCAAGTGACAGCAACGGTAGTAGCAAATGCCATGCTGACCGCCACATCCGGCTCGCCAACTCCTGCCGCTGGTCCAGCTACGCCCCCGAATGTCGCTGGTGACACGGTAAAGTTAGCCGATGGTTTACAGTACATTGATGTGAAGGTAGGCAACGGTCCAGAGGCCAAGCCAGGCACCACGGTTTATGTCCAATATACCGGCTGGTTGCAGAGCAACGGGCAGAAATTTGATAGCTCCTATGACCGGCATGGTGAACTCTTCCCGGTGCAAAATCTGGGACAAGCACAGGTCATCCCCGGTTGGAATGAAGGTCTGGTCGGCATGAAGGCTGGAGGTACCCGCCGCCTGATCATTCCTCCGGCTCTGGCATATGGTCCCAAGGGACAGGGTCCTATCCCACCCAATGCCACGCTCATCTTCGACGTTACTGCCGCAATTGTGCAATAAGAAGACAGATTGTACATCAATTACTGGTAAGTGATAGAGAATTTATCTGATTGATCTGCACTGCATTTCCTTGACTTTCGTGAGATCAGCGGGTATACTTTTAACAATTTGAAATCAGTTTCCTAAACTAGTACTCCCAAAGAAAAGGCATCGCATCGTCATGGGTTCAACTATCTGGTTACAGACAATACAGGTAACAGCATACCAGCAGTATTGTCTCTTCCACCTACAAGGAGGGCCTGATGCTATTCTGGAAGAGTTTTTCTTCCTCACTCCATTGCTTTGGGAGTGAGGATTTTTTTTGTAATACAGGTATCTAGAGTTTCCTGGCAATGATGCCCGGCATGGACCTCGTCTCGTGTCCAACCATTGATGCACATATTGCTGGATAGGAAGCGAACAAGCGATGACCTGTCAACCTGTTGTTTGAAGATAGCAGAAGCAGCGGTGGCATACACCAGGAGGTGCTTATGAGTCAAGTTACGTCCTATCTACATAAAGATATGATGACCATTAATACAGATTTTGTCGGCAAGGATATCATCTCTCTAGATCAGTTTTCCGCACAAGACCTTTATAGAGTTTTTGACCTTACGCAGGAAATGAAGTGGATTGCGACCAATAATGTACCATCACAAACCTTAGCAGGCATGGTTGTCTCACTGCTCTTCTTTGAGCCGTCTAGTCGGACTTTTAGCTCCTTTGCAGCGGCAGTCAAGCGCCTGGGTGGACAGACTCTTGACGTTCTCAATCCTGAAACCGCCGCCTCGATCTATAAAGGCGAGACCTTTGAAGATACCATACGTGTCCTGGAAGCCTACTCCGATGCGCTTGTCTTGCGACACCCTATGGCTGGTACGGCCAGTATAGCAGCAGAAGCCGCAGAATTTATTCCCATTGTGAACGCGGGAGATGGCGCGAATGAGCACCCTACTCAAACGCTGCTCGATCTCTATACTGTCCACGAGCACTTCGGCAGGCTAGACAATCTGACTGGCCTTCTAGCAGGAGATCCGTTACATAGCCGTACGTTACATTCGCTTCTACGTGGCCTATCACTTTTTGCGGGCAACACGGTCTATATCTTATCACCGGAACAGTTGCGCCTTACCCATGACGATTTTCGCTATTTTCGCTCACGGGGCCTTAAAATTATTGAAATTAGTAACGAAAAGGATATTCCACGCGACTGCCAATTCTGGTACTGGACGCGTATCCAAAAGGAGCGCTTTGCGACTCAGCAAGCATACAACGAAGCTGTTGCACAGACATCT
>VBJK01000424.1 GCA_005879655.1 Chloroflexota bacterium
CCAAGGGGGCATCACGAAAAGATTATTGTTTAATACCAAGCTGTTTGAAACAGGTCTTGAGAATCGCTATCTCTTTTCTACAGACACAGAAGATCGGGGCATAGCTAGGTACAAAGATTTTGAAGAGAATGTTACGTACATGAAAGATATTTATGCAAAAACGTTTCGTTATATTATGGAGCGGAGAGAGTGGGACTTAGCTGAAGCAGCACAAATTTTACGTCATTCTCCTGAAGAATTTGAAGTTAAAATTGCTCCTTATGAAATTTCAGAGCTACGGCATATTATAGGAGGATACAAGTCAATTGGTGGCACAGTAAAAATGGCTTATAGCTATGCTATTAAAAAATCTTTAGTGCAAAAGTTTATTCAAGAAGGGCTTATGCAGTTGTACTTAGGAGAGGAAGTGCAGTTGATTGAAAAAAAAGGAGATAGCTATGTTGTACAAACAAATAATGATGCATTTCGAGCAGATAGCCTCATCATTTCTGCTGCTCATAGCATTCCTCGTCTAGCTGCTAAAATTAAAAATAGTCTTTCTGCACCTGCTGGAATGTACCATCTCAATGCCATGCTTTATATACAATTGCATCCTACTCAGGAGAGTGAGTTGCTGAAAAAAATTGCACAAGTCAATTTTGTGCTGCAAGGAGACGGTGGGTGTATGTATGCTTGTGTATTTCCTCCAACAAGAACAGAGCCTGGATATGCAGCTGTCTATTTTCCTTCAGAAAGTGGAAGTCACATAGAAAAGCACTACTACGATGGAGCAAACCCTCTCTCTCTTCCTCACTATTGGAGAGAGTGGATCAGAAATGGTTTGCCAGGTGAAATGCAAGAACAAAGATTACTAAATATTACATCCCGATTATTATATTTTCATCCTTTTCTTAAAGATGCCTTTACTCCACTGCATCTGATTCCTCGAACGGTCTTCAATCCTGTTATAAAAGCGAATCCAGATGGAAAAGATAAAAGAGTTAGGGAAATAATTGGAGCAAAAATCTTAACAGATGATAAAAGAGTAATTGCACTCACCACTCCCAAGTGGACAAACGCCGAATTATCTGCGCTTTCGGCGGTTGAGCATGTGATTAGTGAGCTGTGGCAGCAGCACCTGCCTAAAAGTCCAAGAGGATTTGGTCTTGAGAAAATAGATGTAGAGTTATTAACAAGAAAATTACATTTTCGGAACGAGGATTTTGTTCAAAAGCATATTTTTGATTATCAAGCAAAACTCCGTTTTTGTAATAATCTCCCTTAAGTCTCATTTGGCAGGAACCTCCCCAATGGCATCTTTGCCTGCACGTAAAAGGGTCCAGAACTCCTGGAGATTCTTCGCTTTGAAGAGGTCCAAGGTACTGCCCTTGGTGGGTGTAGGGTGTCCCCAGATACCTCTCACCCTTGTTTTGTGACTACAAGCTAATTTTTGCCATTTTTATTATTATATATTATAATAGGCATATACTGCACCAAACATATGTTAGAAGAGGTTATGTGAAAGAAGATTTGATTGGCTTTTGTAGGATACTTTTAATTGCTGGCAATATCACTATGACCAACCTGCTCGGTAATGCCATCCTGGGTTTCGATGAAACCCAGCCGTGTTATCACGTTTGCGTGCACAGCCGGAACTCATATGAGGCATTATCTTTACCTATGCCACGTGTGGAGTTGTCTGAGGCAAAAAGTATCGTAGATCTGGTGAGGATACTCTATGAAAAATCCCAGTCCGTCTGAGTTGCTCATTACGGGGCTTGGTGTCACTTCTGCCATTGGGCAGGGGAAAACTGCCTTTACAACCGCATTGCTGCAAGGCCAGCAACGCTTTGCAGTCATGCAGCGCGCATATCGACAAAGAGGAACAGCCTTTCTTGGTGCAGAGTTGCCTTCCCTATTGTTACCGGATCGTCTCTCAAAGCGCTTAATACGAACGGCGTCCTTTTCAGGACAGGTCGCGCTGGCCACGCTTCATGAAGCCTGGGAAGAGGCAAAGTTAGATGCAGTTGACCCGCAGCGCATCGGACTGGTGGTGGGCGGCTCTAATATTGGGCAGCGAGAGGTCATACAGACCCATGACCGTTATGCGGACCGTTTGTCTTACCTCAGACCAACCTACGGACTATCTTTTCTGGATAGCGATCTGTGTGGACTGTGTACCGAGCAATTTGGCATACGAGGATTAGCCTACACGGTGGGTGGCGCTTCTGCCAGTGGTCACGTCTCGCTTATTCAAGCCTCACAAGCCGTCCTCACAGGTCAGGTCGATATTTGCATTGCACTGGGTGCCTTAATGGACCTCTCATATCTGGAGTTGCAGGCATTGCGTACATTAGGTGCGATGGGTACGGATAAATATGCAAACGCCCCTACAAGCGCATGCCGCCCATTTGATAAAAATCGTGATGGATTTCTCTATGGAGAAGCATGTGGGGCTGTGGTGATTGAACGTGCTAGCACGGCCATGCAGCGAGAGATCAGCCCTTATGCAGTCATTACTGGTTGGGCAATCACCATAGATGGGCATCGCAATCCGAACCCTTCTTACGATGGAGAGGTTCAGGTCATCCAGAGAGCACTGCAAGCGGCCTCGCTCTCTGCTGACGAGGTGGATTATATCAATCCCCACGGCACTGGTTCCATCATTGGAGATGAGACCGAACTGCAAGCTTTGCGAGACTGCCAGCTCTGTCACGCCTATGTAAATACCACCAAATCTCTGACAGGTCATGGCTTAAGTGCAGCGGGTACTGTGGAGGTTATCGCAACGCTTCTGCAAATGCAAGCCTCACAACTGCATCCCTCACTCAATCTGGAAGATCCCATCGATCCCTCCTTCAACTGGGTCCTATCTCAACCCATCTCACACTCTATTGAGCACGCCTTAAATCTCAGCATGGGATTTGGTGGCTTGAATACCGCCATTTGCTTGCAAAGAGCTACCCGGCAGACAGCGATGTACACAATGAAAGGATCATAGTTATGGCCCATGTTGGTATTGAAGCCATCAATGTTTTTGGTGGATCATAACCTAATGCAGTGACTGCTTTGTAGAAAAATTATTTTCACTATCCCTATAGCTAACATAGAGAAAAAATGTGAAGGGAAAACGTAAAAATGACTGTATTTCTTTTTCCAGGCCAGGGTTCTCAACGAAAAGGCATGGGCCATACACTTTTTGATGAATTTCAAGAAATTACAGCCAGGGCAAGTGAGATACTGGGCTACTCAATCAAGGAACTCTGTTTGCAAGATCCTCATCAGCAACTAGGCCAAACCCAATTTACACAGCCCGCTCTGTATGTGGTCAACGCGCTCAGCTATCTGAAAAGGATGCAGGAGACTGGTCAAGAACCAGACTATGTAATCGGGCACAGCCTGGGGGAATATAACGCTCTTTTCGCAGCTGGCGTCTTTGATTTCGAGACAGGCTTGCGACTGGTGAAAAAGAGAGGGGAATTGATGAGCCAGGCAACTGGTGGAGGTATGGCAGCCGTTGTTGGCTTTACGCTAGAGCAAGTTCAGCACGTTTTAGAGGAAGCTGGTCTGACAAGCATCGACATTGCCAACTATAATACACCCACACAAATTGTGATTGCAGGCCCCAAAGCAGACATTCTCTCTGCACAAGCGCTGTTCGAGGCAGCAGGAGTGAAAAGTTATGTGCCGTTAAAGGTGAGCGGAGCATTTCATTCCCGCTACATGGAACATGCAAGAAAAGAGTTTATACAATTTCTCGAATCATTTCACTTCTCAACGCCGCGCATCCCCGTCATTGCCAACCTCGATGCCCGCCCCTACAAAGACCACGAAGTCAAGGGCAAGCTCATTCAGCAAATTACACATCAAGTCAAATGGAGTGAAAGTATTCGCTATCTGATGGGTCTGGGCGAAGTGGATATGCAAGAAGTTGGATCTGGCAGAGTGCTGACCCAGTTAGTGAGAAAGATACGCGAGGAAGCCGAACCACTGATCATCACCAAGGAAGAAGAGGACAAGCCTCTTGTCACCGCAGTTGCTCAATCAGTACAAAATGGCACAGCCCCTCACGTATCCGGTAGCCACACGAGCTTCGCCCCTGATGGTTCGGCATTAGGCGATGAGCAATTTAAACAGGATTATAACCTCAAGTATGCATATGTGAGCGGGTCGATGTACAGAGGAATAGCATCAGAAAAATTGGTCATCAGAATGGGGAAAGCTGGTATGCTTGGGTTTTACGGAACAGCTGGCCTCACATTAGAGCGCATTGAAGCAGCCATCCAAACCATTCAAAAAGCATTAGCTGCTGGTGAAACATACGGCATGAATTTATTACACCAGCCGACAGATCTCTCTATGGAAGAGAGAGCCGTAGACTTATATTTAAAATACAAGGTAGGCATCGTAGAGACGGCAGCATATATGGGCCTCACGCCTGCGCTCATTAGATATCGTGCCAGGGGACTCAAGCGCGATACGAGCGGAAGGATAGCCATGACGCATAGGATTATGGCCAAAGTATCGCGGCCAGAGGTAGCACAGGCTTTTTTAAGTCCTGCACCAGCATATATGATAGAAAAAATGGTAC
>VBJK01000130.1 GCA_005879655.1 Chloroflexota bacterium
TAACATGCTCTTGTCCACCTTCGGCTTTCGCTTCCGGGTAAGTTACTGTCCTAGAGGTCATTGCTCTCAACCTCTCTTCCCTATGGGAAGGATCTAACTAGCGCCGAAACGGCGCACGGCCTCGTCAAGGTTAGCGAGCGGTTTGGCGTACAACACACTGAGTTAACCCTTGTACCTCTGTTTAATGCCGTACCGTAGAGGGCAGAGCTGGCCGCGCACCCTGCCGTACCTAATTTCGCTCCTAACGTAGCCGGTCGCCCGACTGAGACTGGTTAGGTAGAGCTTGTAAACACCCCTTGAGGTGGCTACAAGCCCCTGTCATTCAGACATGGGGTTCCTGACTGCAGACTTCCCTTACTAACGTTCTATGGCTCCTTAGTATAGGGCGTCATGACATGTTGTGTCTATGCTGGCGTGACTTTAGGGTGTCCATCAATTTATTGCGCAGCTACGAAGATCTATGGCGGGCACGGCGCAATGAATTGCGCAGCTACGAATATCATCGGCGCAAAACACTGACGTGCACCCTAAAGTCACGCCAACTTACTCACCTGCCGATCCTCAAGAAACAGCAGCACAATCAGCGCTAGTTCAACAGGCTTATCAGCATAAGCGAGTACATTAGCGCGACCATGAGTAATCACAAACCATGCAATAACTGTAGTAGCTGTAAACACGATCAAAACCCAACGTATAATGCGTTGATAGTTTCGTAAAACTGGCTAGTAGAGTGTTGCAATCAAAACACTATAACCCAGGAAATTGAGCAAAAACAATAGCAGAATAATGACGATCTGCAATGGACCAATACGCGAAACAACGCGTGTGAAAGCCGTCTGATTCATTGCCTTTATGATCTCCTTCTATCATAGCGCAATAAATTGCGCGGCTACGCGATGGGGTTTGCACCTATTTCGTGCCAATGCCAGCCTGCTGAGTATTCCATAGGCCCCACCTATCCAGGATCTCGTGCAAGGTCCCATCATTTTTAATCTGAGCAATAGCCAGATCGACTTCCTTTTGTAACACTGCTGCATTAGCACTGCTCTTGTTATAGGCGAGCACATAATCACTTGTTCCAAGAGGCTGTCCTATTAGTTTGAGCTTTGCCTCTTTCGTACTGGCAGGACCTATACCTAATATGTTGTAGGTGGCCAGAGGAAAGTCAATCAGCATCGCATCGAGCGTCCCAGTCACAAGATCGTTAAAGAGTATATCAGAATCGTATGTTTTTAGTGTAATCTTGGGATTTTGCCCTAGCATAACCGCTGCTTTAGAACCTAAGCTAGCTCCGATGGTATGCCCTTCCAGAACTTTCAATGTCAGTGTATCCTGAGCCGTTTTGCCAGCAAAGCGCGTATCATTGCTACGAACGACTATTTGCTGTCCAGAACGATAGTATGGTTGCGAAAAGAGTTCTGTACTCCTGCGCTCGTCAGTAGCCTCCCACCCGTTCATAATTGCATCAAAATTATTAGTCTGTAATGCATCTGTCAATTGACCGTGGTCGGTCTCCACCTGTTTAGCTTTTATACCCATGGCCGTGGCAATCGCATTGGCAATTTCTAGCTCGAAGCCGACAAGTTGCGTAGGTGTTGGCGTTGCTGCATCGGGATCTGGAAATACATAGGGCGCACCGCCGTTCGAGGATGATCCCCACTGAAGCAAACCAGCCGTTTTCAGCCCCTTCGCCTCAATCTTCTGCGGCGTAGAGGAGGAACCCGTAGCAGCGGTCGCAGCAGGACCAGTCGTATCAGGGTTTGAGATATCGAGACTACAGGCAGCTAACAGGGCTTGTAACGTAGCGCCAGTGGCAACGAGTCCGCTGGCCTGAGTAGCATGTTTCAAAAATGTTCGTCTATCTACTTGAAATATCATACATTTATACCTTTCTCCTTAACAATTGTGACATACGACACACTGTTCTTTCTACATGACAGACCTCAATAAAACTACAGAAAATTGTAAAATTACTATGAAGTTCGCTCGACTTTACGAGTTATGTCAAAATGACAATAGCATAAGATGAATAAAATAAAGAAACAAGCAAAAAAGAAAATATAGGTAATAAGTATTTTATCTATGTAGACACCTGTCCGAGCTGCATTAAGGAAGAGGTCGTGGTGATGGCTTATTGCCAGCAGTCAATGATAGGCGAGGCGCTGGCACTATTATGGGCGTGAGATAGTCCATAGGCATCTTCCAGAGTGCGTAGGATATTATAGTGATTAATGGTTTTGCCATAGTAACCGGTTTTGACCATCTGACCGACAAAGATGGTAGCGATCTGATTGTTTTGTGAGTCGTCATCCTCGTCCCATGTCACAATCAGCAAGCTATTGTGTGTCTTTGCCCACTGGACATAGGCATCGAGGTGTGTCTTGAGCCAGCCATCGGCTTGTTCGACGGTACCATCGTGCATATCACCGAGCTGGTCGGGTACGACAAAGGAGACGGTTGGTAATTTAGTGAAGTCGGTGGGGAAGCTAGTAAAGGGTTGATTATCACTCGACGGAACATCTGTGAAATCCGCCCATGGATTATGCTTGCGTTGATAACTGTCGGAAGAGCATGCCGTAGAGCCCACGCTGGGTAGACTCTCTGCGTAACCCACAAAGGTCTTACCTGCATTGAGCAATTCGCCTCCCAAGTCTGGTCCTGAGAAGGTCAGTGGGCATGAATTATCTGTGATACCTTGTGTTGAGCCGGAGAAGATGGCCAGATAATTTGGCTGACTTGGGTGAGTAATGCCAAAAGATTTGCTGAACAATGCTCCAGAGTTCGCCAGGGAATTGATGTATGGAGCATTTGATGCCCCAATGATCTGATTGTATGCGTGATTTTCCTCCATGACAACCACGATATGAGCGGGAGATGGGACGCCATTAGCGCCTCGTGCCGCTGGTGTAGATGATATAGCTGGTGTAGATGATGTAGCTGGTGTGGATGGTGCTGCTTGGCAACCACTGACCATTGTGCCTACCAGCAGGATGAACAGACTGGATAGTATGAGTCCCATCTGCCTGGGAGTGCGCAATGCCAAGGTATAGAAACAGGTCTTTGCAAGTCTAGCGTTATCTAGCGTTTGATTACGTTTTATGACAGTTTGTTCGCAACGGTTGACACGCTGTTCCATAGCAGGTATCCTCCAGCCCTTTTTTACAAATTTACTACTTACCTTTAATATATGACAATTCTGAGGGTGCGTCCATTCCCAAATGAACACACCCTCAGAGGATCACGAGCAACCAGTTGCCAATGGCCTGTTCGTCTATGAGACTGGCATCACAAATGCCACATCTATTCCCTGTAAATCTTGTAGGGATGCTTCCACCCCAGTGCACCCATAAAGGAGGCCTGGGGTACCTCACACATTTACATCTCTGTTGGAGCTTCTTCCTGTGGCTCTGGCGGAACATGCAGTTTGATGCGCCGAAATACTTCAGCATATTGCATATCGAGCCCCAACTTCTCTTTTGCCGCTTTAGCTTCCCTTGCCGCATACTCACGCATACGTGTAGCTATGTCCTCCGCATTGGGACCAAACTGTGTCACATGGCATTGTAGTCCTTTGACTTTGAGGTCGATGGTTTCGCTCACATCGATATAGGTGTTAGGTTGTGCCGTAAAGAAGAGATACAGCTCGTGCACGCGGTAAGGCTGTAATCCTTCCATCAGCAAGTCGCGGTAGGCACGTGGATTGCCAACGGCTGGAAAGATGGCATCCAGTACGATATTGCCGGTAGCGCGGTGATCTGGATGATTCAGATAGGCCGTATCGTTTGGCTTTTCGTTTGGATCGGGGGCAAAGATATGCTGCGAGGGATCATGAGTGAAGACGACTCGTGGACGATACAACCGCATCAAGCGCACAACTGCTTTACGTGTCTCTTCGTTGTTCGTGAGATGACCATCCGGGAAGCGGAGAAATTCAACCGCTTTTACACCTATCACTTCACACGCCATACGTTGTTCTTGTTCACGTGTAAGCATAAATTCGGTGTTAGGTATGCTTGGAACCTCACCTCCCTCTGTCCCATCGGTCATAACGACCCATACAATCTTACGTCCTTGTTTAGCCCATAATGCGCATGTAGCAGCCGTTCCAAAGTCATCATCGTCGGGATGAGCGCCGATAACCATCGCGTCATAATCAGGGGTTGTGACGACCTCTACAGCTCCTGAGGCGTTTCTATCTCCCATGGCTAAAAAACCTCACATAACGTTGTTTAGCTTTGTCCAATAGAGCAGAGCGATGCCTGACTACGCGTCAAGCACGTCTACCTTGTTGTCAATTGCAACAATCACTTTTTCAAACGCCGATATCACCTCGTTTATTCCGACCTCACGCCCGGCCAGCGTATCCAAGCCGACTGCTCGTTGCTGTAAGCCAGTACGCAACAATTCCTGTTCCTCAGCACTATGGCCAGGCAGTTGTGCCAACAGATCGCTCTCCCAGTGGAGCAACACTCCTGCCTGTAATAGACTCCCGGCACGTCTTCTAATCATATCCAGCCCTCCTACTTTACGTAAGCCGACCACAGTCCCGTTCAAATAAGCCTCTCCATCCACAGCAGGGCACCCACAAGGGATGTCCCTACAATGGTACGAATGTGCTTGGGAGGCCGATGCGTACCATTGTAGGGGCATCCCTTGTGGGTGCCCTGGTGACGGCTTATTTGACCCGTCTTGTCCCTTGTGGTTGCCCTGCGGACGGCTTATTTGAACGGGATTGAACCCTACCACAACTTCATACGGCGATACTGTCCCATAGCAAGCGCGGTTCATCAGCAGTTCGTAGCTGCGCGTTTCTGGCTGCTTGAGCAATGCTCGTTGCGTATGAGCCTCGGTAGGAGAGATTGCACGCGTCTCTATACCCAATAGGCGTAGTGCGGCAACCCATGCCTCACCAAACCAGCAATAAGACTCTACAACGTCAGCGAGAATCAGAGGATGCCCCGCTGGTAAGACCACATCGAGGCTAAGCAAGCTAGGTCCTACCAGTACAGCGGTGCCACCAGCACGACGCTGATAGATAGGGAATGGATGTTGCGCTAATGTCGCTTGGTTGAGCACCGCTGGTTTTTGCGAGAAGCCCAATACCAGTCCTGCTGGTTCAGCCAGGGACCAGTAGAGTGTAGCTGGATCATTTGGCTGAATAGTCGCGAGTAAGTGCTCGCTTTGTGCTATATGCTGATGCTGATCTGCAACAGTGAGCGGATAAATGCGCCCGTTATCTTTTAGCGTATGCGTCTTATCGTACACCTTTCTCGGCAAGAACCATCTTGTTTGTGAGCGGTTTAGGCCAAATTTGAGACCGTACCTACATCGATCGAGCACAAAGGACCGACCTGTGCGACATATGTCGGTAGCGTGGTGTTCTTATTATAGATGAACTCAAGGTATCTTGTCGTGCTATCTTGGCCATACCAGATCAGACCATAGCTTCCTTGTCTAACTGCTTTGATCACAAATTTCCCGTCATTCTGAATGTCACTCTTGTAGGATGTATTATCCCACATGTTAAACTCCTCAGCATTCGATATTCCATTCTTTAATCCCTGTACCAGTCCGATCTGAGTATACTTTGTAGCTGGTGTCCTGTTCTCGAATTTACCAGTTACATCCTGTGGAGCATTCAAATCTGTTTGAGCCGTCTTTCCATCGGAAGTATCGTTATACTCCTTTGCCAGCCTTTGATAGATCGGAGTAGCACTACTACAAGTCGTCGTGCGCAGCTGTTGCCCCTGCCCCAACAGCGCCTTTGCCATATCACCATGCAACTGCTTGGCTTCGGGAGCATTAGGAAACTTCGTCAGCACAGTGTCAAAAGCACTAACAGCCGCGTCATATACCTGCTTCTGAAGACTTGCCTCACCCAAGTTATAATAAGCAGTAGCTTGCAGTGTATTGATCTGAGCAAGGCAACCAACATCACAGTACGATAGCCGCGAAACATCGTCAAAAACAGTAACCGCACTAGCATAATCCTGCGCCTGCATCTTTTGCTGACCAAGGGCTATACGAGCGCGAATATCTCCCTGTTGGGCGCGTGATACTTGGCGAATGGTCGTGCTCGTACTGTTATTGAACTGAGAGATGACGATAGCGAACTTGCCCATTGCTTCGTTATAAAGATGGGCATCGTGCAAGGCCAATCCCCAGGAGGTATAAGTACGTGCCAGATCTTCCCCTTCCGGAGCTTTTTCTCCACCGAGAGTATACTCGTTAATAGCCTCCTGCCAATTCTGCCGATTCTCTAACCAATGAGCTTGTGCTACATGCAGGTTTGGTTGCAAGAGCTGGCTAGCTCCAGAGTAAGCAAAAAGGACAAGTATACAGATGATAGAGGTCAAATATTGCTTGCGGCGCGTTGGATTGAGAGAAGATGACATGCCGTCCCGTGTACGCACTCCAAATACTAGCACGAGGATGATTCCAATGATTAGTGCAGCAAGAGATGCATTTGCTGCTCCCGCAGCCCAGTCACTTCCAGTAAGATGCAGCACTATGAAAAACACTACAACGAGAGCAATGCTACTTATAAGTGCCCAAAATGGGAGGGGGTGTGCTAGTTTGCCAGGCTGCTTTGGCGTTGGTGGAACAGGAGGCTGTTGTTGAGAGCCTTGCATTCCCCAGGCGGCAGGAGGCTGTTGTTGATGGCCTTGCATTCCCCAGGCGGTAGGAGGCTGTTGTTGAGAGCCTTGCATTCCCCAGGCGGTAGGAGGCTGTTGTTGATGGCCTTGCATTCCCCAGGCGGCAGGAGGCTGTTGTTGAGAGCCTTGCATTCCCCAGGCGGCAGCTTGTTGAGTAGGGATTTCCTCACCCGGATCATATGGAAACTCCCTCAGCATAGGCATCACGACGCTCGGAAAGGGCAGCGTTATAGAGTTCACGACAACGAGTAAGCGTCCAGAAGAGTTTCCTCTCTTGCTCTTTGTTGGGATATATCCGGTACTTGAATGCCTTGCGCATCTATCTATCCCTCTGTGTTTCCACGTACTTTTTCAGTGTAGGTTTAGAAGTCGTTGGTTCATTCGGGAGGAAATCCGTGCTCATTTGTGACCTCCATCTCTAAGAGTTGAACATTGGTTTGGTTTGGCTTGACGAGAAGAGAAAAACCATCTGTTTATGTGGCTTAGTTAAAATGTCTTCATAAAGAATAACATAGAAATAGATACTATTACAAGGGGAAAGGTTACTTAAAATAGCAAGCCATTTGCTTTATGAAAAGGTATAAATTGGTTTGACAAAAGAAAGTGCTACTATGCTAATTAGGATAGATAGATGCATGAATGTTAAGTGTCAGGTAAGTTGGTAGATGTGTTTCGGCAAGAGTTTTTGATGGTTCTTAAGAAGCTACCATGTGGTATTGCTTCTATGATATTGACGTAAGCTTACTCAGTGATCAGCATAACTAGGGGTGCCATCAGCGCAAGCCGATTATGATAGAATACCTAGGGACACCCTAGCCATTTTCCGTATATATTAACTGTCAACCGCCATCTTAGTAACCTTTTAACTTACGCGCCGTAAGACCCCTATCCGGTCTCGTCAGGGGGATAGAAGGCGCAAGGGTATGGTACTAGATAGTGTTGTGCTATCTATCCTTTTATGGTATACTGTGAGCATGAGTAGGATAGACATCAAGACAAATAACAACATTGCGTACATCTGTCGGTATCACGTGGTGTTTTGCCCAAAGTATCGACGAAAAGTGCTAACTCCGCCCATTGATGCACGTCTGAAAGAGCTTATGCTTGAAACAATCGAGAAATGGGGACAAGAGTTTATCGAGATGGAGGTCATGCCAGATCATGTACACTTGCTTGTGGGATGTGACCCACAATTTGGGATACATCGACTGGTCAAGTACATCAAAGGAACGAGCAGCCGCTACTTGCGGCAAGAGTTCCCGCAACTCAAGAAGAGATTACCAAGCTTGTGGACAAATGCGTACTTCGTAGCGACAACAGGCGGTGTGACACTGGAAACACTGAAAAAGTACGTGGAAACACAGAGGGATAGATAGATGCGCAAGGCATTCAAGTACCGGATATATCCCAACAAAGAGCAAGAGAGGAAACTCTTCTGGACGCTTACTCGTTGTCGTGAACTCTATAACGCTGCCCTTTCCGAGCGTCGTGATGCCTACACATACGAACGCAAGAGCATTACCTATCGCATGCAACAAAATGATTTGCCTGAGATCAGAGATCTCCTCCGAGAGGAATACCAACAGATCCATTCTCAGGTCCTACAAGACGTGCTTAAGCGTCTAGAAAAAGCCTTTCAACACTTCTTCCGGCGGGTCATGAATGGCGAAAAGCCTGGGTATCCCAGGTTCCAAGGACGCAATCGGTACAATTCCTTCACCTACCCACAGGGTGGCTACACCCTTTCTGAGAAGTCTGTCACCCTCGGCAAGATTGGGACCATCAAATGCGTTGTGCATCGTCCAATGGAGGGACAAGCTAAGACGTGCACGACCAAATATGAGTCAGGACAGTGGTATGTGGTTTTCTCATGTGACGTCAAAGAGCCAGAGCGTTTGCCCGGAGTTGAGAGTGAAGTGGGCATTGATCTGGGGGGCACCCATTTTGCGGCGCTCTCTGATGGCACATTCATAGAGAACCCTCGTCACTTTCGCAAGGCCGAGAAGCTACTACAACGCCGCAGCCAAGTCTTGTCCAGAAAGAAGCAGAGAAGTCATCGGCGAGAAAAAGCTCGTCGGTTAGTTACTAAAGCACACCGGAAGATCCTCAACCAGCGCCGTGATTTTCACCATCAACAATCTCGTCAACTGGTAGACACGCGCTCGCTCATCGTGTTTGAAGATTTGCAGATAGCGAACCTCACCAAAGCGCCAAAGCCGAAACAGGATGAGGCAACGGGGCACTATCTGCCCAATGGAGCGGTAGCCAAAGGCGGTTTGAACAAGTCGATATTAGATGCTGGTTGGGCGATCTTTCAACAGATGTGTACGTACAAGGCAGCATGGGCCGGTCGTACTGTTATGTTGGTAGACCCTAAATTCACCAGTCAAGTTTGTAGTGGGTGTGGCACCTTTCGCAAAAAGGATCTCTCTGAACGATGGCATTCATGCTCTTGTGGCGTCTCTCTGGATAGAGACACGAATGCAGCGGTGAACATCCTGTATAGAGGCAAAAAACAACTGCTTGGTGTGGAAGACGCCAACAGGGCAAAACCTGTAGAAGCTCCTTGTCTTTAGACATGGGGTACTTCACGGAAGTGTGAGTATGCACGACACCTTATATTCCCTGATAGAGAGAGCGTTAAACGGTAATCCACGTCCTCTGGAGTTTTACCTGCGTAATAATAGTCGTCTGCCGGGGCCGCGTGCGAATCTGGAGCTAGCAAACGATCTCAGCTATTTATTGGCTTCTTCCGTGCCTCGCTATGCTGAGAGTGTGCATCAGTTAGTGGCATATTTTACTACTAACGAGCATAAGATCATTACCAGCAATACGCCAGGGGAGTTCCTGATGCTTTGTGGCATTATCGCGGCTGGCGCTTGCGCTGCTGTAAAACCAGAGTGGCGCAATGAAACGCGCCACATGCTTAGTCATTTTGCTGGTAGCCCTTATTGGCGTCTGCGTGAGGGCGTAGCCATGGCTTTTCAGCACTTGCTCACTGCCGATCAGCAGGAGACCATCGCCCATTTGATGAATTTAGCGTCCGAAGGAAGCTCTTTGCAACAAAGAGCTGTGCTCGCAACTATCTCAGAGCCGCCAATACTTTGTGCCCCAGAAATAGTTAAGGCCGCGTTAGCCTTCCATCGCATAGTATTGAACCATATCCGTGCAGTTCCGCTTGCAGAGCGCAAAAACGAAGAGTTTCGTATCCTACGGCGTGCCCTGGGGTATACGCTCAGTGTAGTGACGGCGGCGGCTCCCGACGAGGGCTTTGCTCTGATGCGTGAGTGCGCTACCTGGAATGACCAGGATATCGCGTGGGCCTTGCGGGAGAATTTGAAAAAGAAGCGTTTGGCGAAATTCGCACAGGATGCCGCTGGTATAGCGAAACTATTGGCGTAAGTGGTTGCTAGGGATGAGCGTTGTATGATATGATGACACGCCGGGTTAAGGTATTGCTGGCCGCACGTTTTTCACGCATGGTCACTGTACTATAGCCAAATCTACTGATCAAAGTTATAGGTGGATGTCATCCCTGTTTTATGTAATGACAATGCCAGGATTAGAAACCCTGGCCTTTAGTGAGGTGCGGGCACATATGCCTGACGCCGAACTAGTGAAATTTGCACGTGGTGTTGCACTCTTTCGCGCTACAGCCACTCCTGCACAATTGTTCGCGTTGCGCACTGTTGAGGATGTCTTCTTCGCTCTCGTGCATATAAAAGGATTGGGACGTGGCACTGATGCTTTACGTGTACTGCATAGTGCTACGCTTAACGCTGATATTGCCCAGGGACTGGCCTTATGGCGTCGTGCACACGACGGGCGGCAGCCAAAAACCTGGCGTGTGGTGAGCCAGAAGTCTGGTACTCATGAATTTCGACGGGTAGATGCCGGGCAGTCGGTAACAGCTGCCTTGCAGCGCGTTGTGCCGCGCGCTATGCGTTTAGCAAAAGATGAAGCTGATCTTGAGTGCTGGCTCTGGCTGAATGGTAGCGAGGTGCTGATCGGGTTGCGTTTGAGTGATGCAACCATGCGCCACCGTCGTTACAAGCGCGAACATATGCCTGCATCGCTGCGTCCAACAGTTGGTGCAGCCATGAGCTGGCTGGCTCGTCCCACCCCGCAGGATATCGTGCTCGATCCACTCTGTGGCGCTGGCACGCTACTCATCGAGCGTTGCCTATTAGCCCCTTATGAGCAAGCCAGCGGTGGGGATATACGCGCGGAAGTGGTCGAAATGGCACGCAGGAATGCGCATGCGGCTCATGTTCGTGCGCCATGGCAAGTCTGGGATGCGCGTTCATTGCCCCTTGCCGAGCAGAGTGTAACGCGTATCTTAACCAATCTGCCCTTTGGTAAGCAGATTGGCTCGCGTGAGACGAATCATGCACTCTACACAGCCCTCGCTCAAGAATTCCGTCGTGTCCTGACTAGCGACGGCCTCCTGGTTACGCTGACCAGCGAAGATCGGCTCTGGGATGTAGTTTTGCGCGATCACGGGTGGCGCATTGTGAAGAAAGTAGTGCTTGTAGTGCTGGGACAACCAGCGAGTATCTTTGTTGCTGAGCAAGTGTAGCAAGATCGATTTTTTCTTAAGAAAGAGGAACACTCCGTTGGGTAATGCAACAACCGCCGATTTTCGTAACGGCATGGTCATACGTTTTAACAATGAACTTTACACAATTACTGAATTCCATCACGTCAGTCCTGGCAACTGGCGCGCTTTTGTACGTACACGCCTGAAGAATCTGAAAAATGGTCGTGTGATCGAGCAACGTTTCCGCGCCGGTGAGGAAATTGATGAGGTGCGCGTCGAGCATCAGAACTGGCAATTCCTGTATGTTGATGGTAGCGATTATATCTTTATGAATACCGAGAGCTATGACCAGCAGCCCATCCCCAAAGATATGCTGGGAGACGCCATCAAATTTTTGAAGGAGCAGGATGAGGTAGAGATGCTCGTTGATGGCGAAAAGATCATTGCGGTAGAGTTGCCAAACTTCCTGGCTCTGGTCGTTGAAAGCGCTGAACCTGGCGTACGTGGCGATACGGCAAACAATGTCACCAAGCCCGCTACATTGGAGACTGGTGCAGTGGTGAATGTGCCTTTGTTTGTTAATCCTGGGGATAGGATTCGTATTGATACGCGTACTGGGCAGTATGTGGAGCGTGTGAAGTAGAGTAGCACCATATAAAAGCAGCATAATACGTATTACGTATTATGCTGCTTTTATATGGTGCTACTCTACTTCACACGCCTATCAGTTTATACATAGCTCAACAATACCCACAAATGCGGCCCAAGCACAAACAGACCAATAATCACAGCCAGTATCGCACTCACCAGCACAGCACCCGCCGCCACATCCTTTGCAATCTTGGCCAGCGGATGATATTCGGGTGTCACCAAATCTACACATACTTCAATGCCTGTATTAAACATCTCTGCAATAAAAACACTAGTGATAGCCACAAAAAGAAACGCAAATTCCAACGCAGAGAGGTGCAGGAAAACGCCGAGTAGCGTCACTAGCAGCGCGGCTACAGCGTGGAAACGAGCATTGCGTTGCGTACGCAGAGCATACCAGAGTCCGCTGAAGGCATAGCCAAACCCGGCAAGAAACTTTGCCAGTGCGCCTTGTTTGGGTTTCTCATCGATTGAGACCGTTGATGTTGCTAAGGACTGTTTTATCATATTATTTTTTGTATTCCATTTATGTTGATACCTATCTTTAAAATGACCAATATATTATATTTTCTGTTCAAGAGATGCTAGCATTTGGCGTTGAATGCCCACCATTGCTTGATAGCCCGCCTCGGTATGATCATCGTAGCCAACCAGGTGCAATACGCCATGAGCGAGCAGATACAACAACTCGTAGCGCGGGTTATGGCCTAACTCGCTCGCCTGTTTCACAACGGTAGGCCAGGACATCACGATATCGCCCAGATTGATGACTTCTGATGGCGGTGAGACAAATGGTGGAGTGGTCTTGCCTTCTTCGCTCTCCTTGGGTGGCCACAGTTGTTCGGCAGGAGCTTGCACTAACGGCTGATCAAGTAGCGGGAATGAGAGGACATCGGTTGGCTTATTCTGGCTGCGGAACTGTAAGTTCATGTCGCGGATGCCATTATCATCTGTCACTAAGAGTGTCAGCATCGTCTTTTGCATAATGCCAACAGCGCGCAGTGTGCGGAACACCACGTTATCTAGATCAAGAGTCGCTAAAAGTTGCTCTACAGCCGTATTTTGTTGATCATTGCCTACGCTGACGTAGAGTTCGATCAGAGGATGTTCTTGCATAAACGTACACTCCGCTATTAGAGAACTATGGCATGGGTAACGTACAGAGCAAGCGAGCATTTTGTTGCTCACTTACCCTGCATACACTGTATTTTTAGGCTTTACGCGCCGTCTTACGCCGTCTTGCGGCTTCTTTCCTCTTGCGTTTAACGCTCGGCTTCTCATAGTGTTCACGGCGGCGGGCCTCTGCCAGGATGCCATCCTGCTGAATCTTACGATTGAAGCGCTTTAACGCAGTTTCAAAAGACTCATTGCCACTAATTTTGATTTCCGACACCAGGAATCCCCCCTCTCATGGCCTGTTTTCGAGGTTGGCAAGCGGGCAAAAAGACCTCTCTCTTGACGCCTCGTGGACCTGCGCAGAAATTATAGTGTAGCTATCTCGCTGTGTCAAGGTAGATTACACTTTTACACCTTTATGTTGCTTCGTCACTACTGGGACCGTGACAATGCGTTGTCGGGTTGCTTTGCGGCCAACAGCGATAAAGAAAACAATTGCGCCGATTGCCAACAGGCTAAACAGACTGATTGTGCGATCGAGCAGAATCGCTGCGGCGGTCAGATTCGGCGCGTTGGGTCCCTGGTAGAAGAGTGTAATCATTGCCACCATACCCCCTTCAACCAGCCCTACACCACCGCTGGTCGCCGGGATCGCAGTCAAGAGTGCTTCGCCCAAGCCGATAAAGATGGCAGCCGCAACAATATGCACGAGATTTCCGCCAATGAGCTTGAGCGAAACAGCGACAAAGAAGAAACGCAACGCTTCGCAGAGCCAGACCCCAACCGTTAAGGGGACCAACGCGGTTAAGCGGCGGAATGAACCAAGCGTCCCTTCCTGAAAATGATAGTAATGTATGCGGAAGCGTTGCGGCACTAACCCAGCAAGAGGTTCGCGGGCAACTCTCAAGACCACCAGACCAGCAATACCCAGCACCACAGCGATCAGCAACACCTCTAAGCTCAGACTGAGCTGAGGGGGCATGTTTTCATGCAGGCTAATGATGATCGCTGGAATGAAGAGTAGCAGCAGGATAATGAGATCCAGCAGACGCTCAGCCAGCACAGTGCCGAAACTACGCGTTGTCGAGACATTAATCTCCTGGCGCAACAAGTAAGCGCGGTAGAGATCTCCTAATTTGGCTGGTACAACCACGTTAGCGAAAAAGGATATGTAAATGATCTCTACCAGTTTCCAGAAATGTGGCAGTTGGACACCATGCTCTTTCGTGAAGCCAACATTTTCCAGCAGGAGACGCCAGCGTAAAGCACGTATGCCGAAGGAAAGGTAGTAGATGGCGAAGGCAAGCAGAAAGAAAAACAGATTGGTATTGCGCATCGCGGCCCACGTCTTCTGTGGATCGATATTGGCCTTCTGTGCGAAGACAAGCAGGGCAACGATCACAAGAACAAGTGGAACGAGCGTACGCCAGTTAAAAAGACGTTTGCCGAGTGCTAATTGATCTTGGGTAAGTTCTTGTTCTGCTTGGGGGATAGGTGTTTGTTGCTGTACTTCCGTCAATGCTGTAGTATATTCTAAGGTCCCTCTACTCTTGGAAAACACACTCATCTTGTGCGGTGTATTACTCAAAACGCCCTCCATTATTGCCTGCACCTGGTGCTAGCGCTCCGAGGCGCATCAACATAACAATGAGTAAAGCAAAAAGGCTAGTCATACTATGAACAAACACGTTATCGACCAGGTTGTGGACGCAAACTGATAGTAGAGATGCTAACAGCCCTACCACTAAGGCTCGGTCATTGCTCAGTGTACGAAGGCGTCCTAATGTATCTCGTTTTCCATACGGTGTAACAGTTGCCTGCTGCACTTGTGTGGTCAAGTGTGCTTGTATATTTTTTATTGTATCGTTAATATTTATAGATGCACGAACGCCAACAATGAATACGGCGGTCAAAAAGGTAAGTAGACCAGCTAAACCAAAAATGCCAGCTTCAGCTGCAATATTGATATAGTAATTATGAGCGTGTCCAAGAGGATTAATGAAGATGGTCACAAAATATTTGGAGTACGCAGTGGCATAATTCCCGATGCCTACACCGAATAAGGGATGATTCAGAAACATCCTCACACCAGCAATCCAGTGCGCCAAGCGCTCAGCAGTAGCGAAATCGTCTGGCGTAGGTATCACAAGCGAGATGCCAGCCAGCCCCAGTTTTTGAAGGATGGGATCTGTAAGAGTAGCGGGTAACAAACCGCCAAGGTAGGTAGCAACAAGCACTAGCGTAGCAAGAGCGGCAACTCTCAGTGCAGTGCGCAGATAAGGCATACCCAATAGCACAATAAACAGTAACGTTGCAGCCAAGGCTGTATCCCCACCACGAGATTGGGAAAGCAGCAACGCCACGCCCAGCAATATGCTCGTGATGCCAGCGAGCAAGCGTATGATGGCACTTTTACTAAGCAGCGTCAATGCAATCGTAATGCTCAGTGTCATGTTGATGTAACCAGCATAAGGATTGGGCTGGTCAAAAGTACCATAGACACGTAATACAGAGTTGCGAATGAATGATTGTGGTCCTAGCTCTAGCAATGCCTGGAGATAGCCCAGCAGAGCTTGAGAAAGCGCAACAAGGCACATAAGTACTGACAGTGTCCAGATCTGGCGGCGCGTGCGAATGTACTGTGACCCAATAAATACGACGATCAAAAGCTCCAGCCATTTGCTAATTTCTTTCAGGCTAAGTTTTAGCCCAAAAGAGCCTGGCAGGGAGAGCAACATTGTGAATATATATGCCAGTATAGCGAACGTGAGATAGTGGGGAACAGCGGAACTATCGCGATCAAGAGGGGCAGTCCGTCGCTGCGTGCTAAATGGGCGGAGCGCAAAACGCATGAGCCAGCTCACGGCGAGCAAAAAAACGAGAATATCAGCGCTGTCCACATTTATCTCGCCCAAGTGTAGCGTATCAAGCGAACCCCAGGGTATTGCAATCGGCAAGAGGTAGAGGGCTATGCGTGGACGTAGGATAATCCAGATGGTGAGTACCAGATAGAGGAGTACATGAATGCTCAACTGTGCCGGGAGAGCGAGCAAACAGAAAATAGCAACAAAGCCACCAGCCAATCCCACAAGATTAGCCATGGTTGTATGCATCCGTATAATGGCGCTAGCTCTTGCAAGAAGAGAGCTATGGTATGCCTGTGCTAAACTACTGGCAGCTGGATTACGCATATATAGGCGCTAGATTTCTAGTCTGGCAGTACTACAAAAACTGTGCAGAGGAAATCGTTGATAGATGCGGGAGTTGCGTGCTGAACCATTTAATCGTGCGACGTAACCCTTCTTCCATATCAACGGTGAGATGCCAGCCTAAGATTTCCCGTGCTTTGGTAATGTCGGGACGACGACGTTCTGGGTCGTCAATGCGGCTAGGTTCAAAAACGATAGGCGAAGACGAATTGCAGAGCCGTATAATAGTCTGAGCATATTCGAGCACAGTATGTTCTCCCGTATTGCCCAGATTAAATACCTCACCCATCGTACCAGCATGGAACATTGCTAACATTAAGCCTTCCACCAAGTCGCTTACATAGCAGATGCTACGAGTCTTATTACCATCGCCATAGATGACGAGTGGCTCATTCTTGAGGGCCTGCGTAATGAAATTGGGGATCATACGTCCATCGTGGATCTGGCTATTCGGGCCGTAGGTATTGAAGATGCGTACAATACGCACATTTGTACAATATTGGCGGAAGTACTCCATCGTCAACGTCTCGCCGAGACGCTTGCTTTCATCATAGCAGGCACGGGGACCAATGGGATTGACATTTCCCCAGTAATCTTCGGTCTGTGGGTGGACGATCGGATCGCCATATATTTCAGAGGTAGAGGAGACCAGGAACATCGCATTCTGTTTGCGGGCCAATTCCAGCATGCGGTACGTGCCCTGGGTATTCACCATGATTGTTTCAAGAGGATGTTGCATATAGCCAACAGGGCTTGCGGGACTCGCCAGATGAAAAATGGCTTCAGCGTCGCAATCAAAGGGTTGAGTCACATCATATTCAAGAAATGTGAAGAGAGGGTTATTCAGTAATGGAGCTATATTTCGCGCAGAGCCAGTAATATAGTTATCTACACAGAGAACGCTATGGCCCTCATCGAGGAGCCGCCTACACAAATGGGAGCCAATAAAACCTGCTCCACCAGTAACAACAGTTTTCAAAAGAGAAGACCTCCGAGCACTGATAGGATATATTGATGAGAAACTACTGTTTATTGTATCTGAATGGCTAGACGAATTACACGCTTGAAGGTAACGAGATAGCACTGAGTTAGGCTAGGCTGGGGGGAGTAGCTACCTGCAAAATAGGCTCAGCAAGCCTCTCATTTGGGAGACACCGTATTAGTTTAGCAATTGTATACGGTAAGACTAATCCTTTGGGTATATTACTTAAATACTTTTTTGTATCGCTATGAATACTATCAACGCAATTACAGAAGTAAACGCAAAAACGAGCGCTAAGACCCAGGAGGTATGCCAGAAAGCGGCACCAGTACCAACAAGGGCTGCAAAAATTCCTCCGTAATAAAAGAGAATTTCCAAAACTCTGTATGTAGGCTTCTTACCCGATCTTTTCCTGAGAAAATTTGTCAGGAGGTTACAAGAAAGAATGGGAATAGCAACAGCAAAGGCAGTAATAGAGATAAATACAGGAGGGTCGATGGGGTTCAAAGTGAAGAAGCCTTGCAGAATTACGAGGGCAACGGCAATCAGCCCGCCGGACCATATATCAGAAGGATGAGTCTTGTCTTCCATATGACCACCTCAGCTAAGGGCTGATGCAGAAACCAGACTTCTGCATCAGCCCTTAGAACCAATAAGACCTATTCCAAAGAGAAGAGTCTGCGTAATTGCCTGACGGCTTCCTGGACAATACGACCGTAGTAATCACGTACTACCTCTATAATGATCTCATCTATTCTACGCTTGTGTTTTTCCTGAATCCCTCTTTGCCACTGACGAGAAGATGCATCGTATGAGGACACACGTTGGTGAACTTCTCTCCTAAGCTGCTCTATATCTCGTGGTGTATAAGACTGTCGCATATTACCTTCCTCTCTTTGCTAGCTGTAATCCATGGCACTTAGATCATGCACCTGTTTTGTCGCATCATTGAGAATTACTATATTGCCAAAGTGCTTCACTTTGTCAAAAGGAAGTTTGTTGAGTGATGCTCCATGAGGCTTAAAGTTTTCCAAGTTTCCGATGACATGCGATTCCAGCTTATCAACAATGGCTTCCATAAGAGGGTCGAGGTTAAACCGAAACTGGGATGAACAGGGAATAACACGGTAGTTATTATACAACCGCTTAAACACATCTTGATAGTTAGGATACTTCTTGCATAACTCTTCGAGCCGTATCTTACTCATCGAGCCTCTGTAATAAACGGTATGTTGATCGTAATCTAAGTAGTCGTCCTTGATGTTAAAATTCTTACTACGATACGTTTGTGCCTTTAATAGATGTCCAAAGGGAGCGATAAATGCTTCTTGGAAGTAGGACTCTTTTTCCGCCAGCAGTTTCTCTGTCTCCTTATGAACGGTAAACACCCCTTCAGAGCCAATTTTTGTGAGCACCCAGGGGGAGGGTATGAGTAAATCAACCTTTGTGAGGATGAAGACTATCTTATTGATTAGCCGCCTTCTCTCATCCACATTGGGTGCGGAATAGACGAGGTCCTCAAGCGCTTTGCGATCAAATGTGACTGATCGACTATCAGCGTGGATAGCCCAGATCACGATATGTGACTCCAGCATCTTCGCTTTATATATCTCGAAATATTTACCATCTAATACATGTGATTCACCAAGACCTGGAAGATCACAAAATTCAAGTTTGTGACCGTTCTTCTCTTCTACCCAAATCTGAGGCTCTAGGGTTTCTGGACGGGTCTGCTGTTCTAGGTTCCACCAATGCGTAGTTTTCTCCGATAGCATCTTTAGTATGCTGTCCTTCTTCTTGTGCTCTTGATCGAAGTTCCACCAATGCTTAGCTTTTGTCGATAGCGTCTTTAGTATGCCGTTGTTCATCTTGTGCCCTTTAGCGACTCCATACATGACCTACGCGCTAAAATAGTTGGCCGAATAGTACATAAAACAAGAACACTAGTACAAGATACGTGGGCTACTTATGGGTCTAGCTACAGTAGAATAAATATTCGTGGTTAGAATTACTTTTCTACTATAGTAATCATGTTTCTCTTAGATAGGACGTAATTAGTGTGGTAAACCAAAATTTTATGATGATTCTTGGCTGATGCCTATGTTGATTAGGAGGCAGCGTAGCAATATGCTTCGGAAAACCCACATTGCCTCCTTGCACTTTGTAAGTGAGATATGCCTGAAGTTTGAGAGTTTCTGTTCATCAAGCACGTTAGCAGCAAGAATAAAGCAGGCTTGTCGCTTGATCTTGCACCTTCACTTCAGGTTCGGGTTGTAGGCACAAAGCAAGTTGCCAACACGAAAGATAGTATTTTTGGCTAGTCACTAACAAAACTGTGTCCAGCAGTGTATACTATTAGTAGCTAGTCTCGTACAAGTGTTCGCGTTTACGTTATGTCGGGAGCAGGATGTGATGCAGCAAACAAGACAAACCTCTACTACAAGTATAATAGGTAATATTATACTACCAATTACGGCCATCCTCAGACAAGCAAGGACAACGATCTCTCTGCTTATTAGTGTCCTGACTATTGTGTTACCTCTTTCTTTATCTGCTTGCAATTCCACTACTTTGCCAGACAATACTGGCAGTAACAGAGCATGTCAGGGGAATTGTAATGTAGGTTCAGGTGCACAGCATGTACAGCTCTTTGTCGAGCCACAGGATGGTTATCGCGTTATCACCAATGCGATTGCAAGTGCTCAACAATCCGTCTGGGTGGAGATGTACCTTCTGACAGAGAATCATGTCATCAAAGCACTTGAAGAAGCTGCACATCGGGGCATTGAGGTGCGTGTGATGCTTGAAGAGCATCCATATGGAGGAGGTAGTGCCTCAGTAACGAAAACACTTGATCGCCTCAGCGCTGCTGGTGTGCAGACAAAAACAGCTAGTCCCAATTTCTCATTGACACATGAAAAGTGTTTAATGAGCGATAATAACGTCATATATATCATGACCGCCAACTTTACCGTCTCAGCATTGGGTGGTAGCAATAATGGCACAAGAAACCGTGAATACGGCATAGTTGATCATGATCCCCAGGATATCCAGGCCGCCATGGCTATTTTTCAGGCGGATTGGAACCGTACTGCTGTGCAGGTCAATGATCCCAACCTGGTGATTAGCCCGCTCAACTCGCGCAATGACTTCACCGCATTGATCAACAGTGCGCGCCAAAGGCTACTCATTGAGGCTGAAGAAATGCAAGACAGCGGTATCGCACAAGCTATGATTGCAGCTGCTAGGCGCGGCGTGCAAGTACAGGTTGTGCTGCCTGTATTGTCAGATAGTTCTAACAATTACAATAGAGATGGTATTAAAACCATTATGCAGGGTGGTGTGCAGGTGAGGGAGGATGGCAAGCTTTATATGCATGCGAAAATAATAGTGGTCGATGGACAGTTGGCCTTCGTTGGTTCGGTCAACATTTCTACGGCTTCACTGGAACGTAATCGTGAGTTGGGTATTATTGTTTCTGATGCAAATGTGGTCGGTGCTTTGCAGAGGACCTTTCAGCAAGATTGGGGGGATGCGCAAAGCACGCAATGAAATAAAGAGGATTTATCTCTTGCCATTCCTTTCTTAAAAGGAGACATGTGAAACAAGTGACAGATAACATTTCGTTGAAATATCTCAAGCGAAGAAACTTTCTTGCACTTTGCGGTCTGGGTGTTCTGCCAGAACTGCTCATTGCTTGTCAGAATGGCACAACAACTTCAGCCGTAGGGAGACCTACTCTTACTGCTACGCGCCATCCATTGCCTCCGACGGAGACTGATTGGGCAACGCTGGCGAGCCAATTAAACGGTTCGTTAATTCGCCCCGGCCATGCGCAGTATGCGACTGCACATCAACTCTTTGATCCTCGCTACGATAGTATACAGCCCGCAGCGATTGCCTATTGCGCATCTGCTAAGGATGTCCAAAACTGTCTTGCCTTTGTGCGCAACTTTGCTTTGCCTGTTGCGCCTCGTGCCGGTGGTCACTCGTATGCGGGCTATTCAACGACAACTGGTTTGCTCATCGATGTCACCCGCATGAACGAGATAACGACAGATGTTACCTCAGGCACTGCTCTCATCGGGGCAGGTGCCCGCCTGATCGATGTCTATGCCAGGTTGGCACAAGATAATCTGGTCTTGCCCGCCGGTTCTTGCCCAACGGTAGGTATTACGGGTCTCACGCTGGGTGGCGGGATTGGCGTCCTTGGTCGCAAGTTTGGTCTGACGTGCGACAATATGCTTTCGGCGCAAGTAGTCACCGCTGATGGGCGTCTGCTCATCTGTAATACACAGCATTATGCAGATCTTTTCTGGACATTGCGTGGAGGTGGTGGTGGCAATTTTGGG
>VBJK01000576.1 GCA_005879655.1 Chloroflexota bacterium
CGGCAAGGTCTGCTTCCCTGGCGAACCATACGTTTTCTCGATGAGGCCACGCGCCGTATTCTGCTCTACCGCGACGGTGGCGGCTACCGCTTTGTGCACCGCTTATTGTTCGACTATTTTGCGGACCTCGCTCCATCGGTGGCGCAGCAAGACGCCAATGCATCGTCCTTTGGACAAGGAAACGGTAGCGGATCAGAGAGCATCGAGCCGCCACGCATGAGACGGCGGCAAGGCGATCAGAGGTGAGACTATGACGCGCTTTGGTGGCCCCGGAGGCAACGCTAGGCTGAGCAGGCGACAGCTTCGCTGGGCGTCCCAGGACAACCAGGACCTCCGAAGCTCTCAAGTACGCGACGTGTCGCGGAGCCGTGCTTTGCGCCGCCTGGATTGACGAGGAGATGCAGGTCTGGACGCCCGGCGGAAAGCCGCCGTGTTGCGCACGGTGAAGCGAGAACCAGTGATCAGATGCGGCGGTGTGACGTGCGGGGATCAGTCCCGAAGGCGTGACCAGGCGGCGGATGTGACGCGGTGCTGATGTCTGAGAGGATCTAGCAGCGGTGTGACCAGTACCGGCGGTCCCGGTGGCAGCCGCCTTTGCGTGGCAGTGACAGGCCGCTCCGTGTCTCACCTTGCGAGCGAGGTAGGTCAAGCCCACGGTGGGAGACGCGCCCTACGCTTCTCATGGCTCCCGTTGCGTAACGGGGTCATGAAATGCAATGGCGGGTGTGGCGTGCAAGGTCTGATTGCGGCAGGTTCGGTGCGCGTGCTGGCTCGGCAGTCCGGCGTCTTCGGCTGAGTGAAGCGGTGGTGCAAAGACCCGCTACGGAGGTTGGATTCTGCATCTCACATTGTATGGTCGAGAGTCAAGCGCAACAGTGCCCGCATTGCGTGCTAAGCTGGCAACGTTTCATCCAGTGGCCGCGATCCCCACAAAACCCATGGTGCAGGCTGTGGGTGCGAGGCTTAGGCATGGGGTGCTCAGACTTGCCGCAGTCGCGTTGTCATGGGCGTAGGAGTGGCTGAGTGTGCAGTGGTAGGGCCTTTGGTATGGTAGAGCGTAGAGAGGCCAGAAAACGCAGTAGAGGCGGCTTTGCCCACATCGCTGCGATGGGTGCGCAGTCGAGTGGGGTCGTCCTGGGAGCTCCGGCTCCTCTGGCAGTGTTGCGCAGTTATCGCGGCCAGGATTGAGCAAAGCTGTCCACAGTATGAAGCTATGCAGTACATGATACGCGGTTCAGGAATGGTAAAGCTATTCTGGTGGTGTATGGTCCAGAAGCTGTCATAGAGAGCTATGCAGAGTCATAGAGCAGCGTGGGACAGTCATATATCGCCATGTAGTGTCATGTGGGAAAAGGCGCTGAGCGAGCAATGGAAGCAGTGAGAGACGATGACTACTCCTGGTAGCGTGAGAGCAGAGGATGCCCTATTCTCGTCGTGTGTTTCGTTGAGTTATACGGCAACAGAAAAATTGTAGATCGTCAAGAGCAAGGGGATTATAGGATTATAGAGAGACAGCTTACCATTCAATGAATGGTAGGAGAACTTGCTGCTGGTTGCGCAATGGTTCATTCTCACCATACGCGTCTGAACTGATCAGCAGTATGAGACTTACTCTGTGGTTATTTTCTGGGATGTGAGACCTTTAGCATCTGTTTTTCTTCTTGAGAGTAAGATTGTGATTTAGTTCATTGTTTTATTTAAAAATGAGATTATACTCAAGAGTAATATGGAGGAGTATGGCATGAAAATATGGTTTGTGTTAAAGATACACATCACGTAGGAGAGAGAAAAAATGTCGAGTCAGCAGGAAGCTCGCCTTGGTCAACAGATTGGGGAATAACGTTTTGTAAGCAAGCTTGGGCGTGGAAGTTTTGGGACCATCTATTTGGCGGAACACGCTTACCAAGAGTGAGGATTTCAAAGATTTTATCAATGAAGCACGCACCATTCGTCTACGTCATCCTCATATCGTGCCACTGCTTGACTTTGGTATCACTCGGCATGGAGTTCCTTATCTTGTCATGGAATATGCACCACAAGGAACGCTACGTGATCGCCATACTAAGGGGGAGCGTGTTGAGTTCTTTATGATTACTAGCTATGTTGACCAACTTGCTTCGGCCCTTCAGTATGCTCATGATCGACGTGTTGTTCATCGGGATGTCAAACCAGAGAATATCTTGGTGCGTGCTGATGGAACACTAATGGTGAGCGATTTTGGGATTGCTAAGCTCCTAGAGCAAAGTGCACTCATCAGTCAGCAAACACAGGCGGGGACTCCGGCGTATATGGCACCTGAACAATGTAGAGGCTACCCCTGTTTTGCCAGTGATCAATATGCCTTAGCGGTGATGGTTTATGAGTGGCTCTGTGGTGTCCGACCCTTCCAAGGATCGGTCATGAGTCTAGCCGCTCAACATATGACTACACCTCCGCCGAGACTTCGGGATCATCGCCCTGAGCTTCCAGAAGCTGTTGAGAGTGTTGTCTTGAAGGCTCTGGAAAAAGCTCCAGAAGACCGTTTTGAGCGTATTCAGACCTTTGCGGATGTATTACATGAGGCTCTCCAACAGGTGCTAGGTATAAAGGTTCTCACCACTTGCTTTCTCGCTTCAACCGTGCTCTCTTCCTCAGCGATGGTCTCGGCGTGTCATCCTCATTACAGGTTCTCTACTGATCACTGGAGGCATAACGACTTGGTTTGCTTTTGCAAAAGGAAATTTCCTTAGCGCACCAGAAGATCCCACACATCCAACAGTGACCTTCTATCCGCCATCTGCTCAAGTTTCACGGCAGGGAACAGCTAAAACCCAAGGGATCTATCTCATCAAGAAAGGGGGAATAGAGAAGCTAGATATGCAGACAGGCAAATCGCTTTGGCGTATTGCATATCGCTTTCCACAAAAAGTAGATACCACAAACTTAGAAGGAAGTATAGTAGCAGAAGTTCTAGGTGACAATCTCTACATATTAAGTGATCACAGGTTCAGTAGGCTTCTTGTATTTAAGACTGATAGTGGAAAGATGCTTTGGTCTAGCAACTATGATGTTGCACGTATCTCTTCCTCATCAGGTCTCTTTGATGAGGCACACACGGAAAGGTCAATTAGACCAGTCCTCATCGATGGATTGATCTACTTTAGTGGTTCTCGCGTTGATACCAATAAGGAGGATATTGTGAAAGGACAAGATATTCTCTATGCCCTCGACCCAGCTAATGGAGCAATCAAAGCCTCGTATAAGGCTCCGCAAAGTGGGTGGCATGGATTGGTGATTCTTAATCATCTCCTCTTTTATACTGTATATACCAGTGTTGAGAGGAAACTCTATGCACTTCATCTTCCTAGTGGAAAAGTGCTTTGGCAGAGAGCTGGTTCCTCAGAACAAATGGCGAATGTCAATGAGAGAAATGTGCTTTGGTATAAACCCAGTTCATCGGCAGTTCCCCCAGATGCCAGCAATGGTATCTTGTTTAGTAATGTCTCCAAGGATGAGTTGACTGCCAGCGAGATACAAACCGGGAAAATACTTTGGCGACAGACGGTTTTGAATCTAGACATTCTTGCCTATGCAGAGGAAATGGTCTATGCCGCTGTAAAAGGTGGAAAGGTTTTTGGCCTCGATATTCACACTGGCAAGCAGGTCTGGATGCGACAGTATGACGCCAGCAATTTATTAGCAACGCCTGAGACGCTTTATTTGAGCTATGTGATCACAGGCACTCCACATAGGGCGGGGTTAGCGGCCTTAAGTGCTCAAGATGGTGCAGTACGTTGGCAGAGGGACCTTCCTAGTGTTGCTTGGTTTTCTAACGGATTGTCTCTTCATCTAATCAATGGTATTTTGTTAATTGAAGCATTTCTTGGAGATAATGTTCAAGTTGCCAAAACGAGGCTCTACGCGCTGAAAGCTGATGATGGAGTACCGCTCTGGGATAATCCTCTGAATGATTACGTGGCTTTACGTGGTAATGATGAAGAGGCGATTCTCAATATTGTTGTTTAAGTATCAG
>VBJK01000425.1 GCA_005879655.1 Chloroflexota bacterium
ATAAGTATTCGTAGGAATGGCTTTTGATACTCTTCCTTCAGGTATTTCCGAAAGTAACGAGGTATAACACAACGCATACAAAGGCAAACTACAGTTATAGTTTACCACACTTCAGCATCTAATGCAACCCCAAGCAACTAGAGCGCATTCACATAGGCCACAAATGCATCGCCCCGCTCAAACTCGTTTAAGAACAGGCCAAAGCTTGTAAACCCTGGGGAAAAGAGCAGAAGATCGCCAGGACGCGTCAAAGATACGGCCTTGTCCATCGCTTGGTGTAAATCAGTAAAGACACCTCGCACGGGATTCGCTTTTCCCTGGGCAGTCAACTCCTGTTGTAAAGCAACAAGCAATTCATCGGTACCACTACCGGCCAGCAGGACGACATCGCGACAACGCTCAATAATACGGGTGGGCCATTGCCCAAGTGGGAGATGCTTGGTATTGCCACCAGCAACCAGCACAATAGGGACCTCAAATGCTTCCAATGCCACTTTTCCCGCAATAGGTGTGGTACTTGTGCTATCGTTTATATAACGTACATCAGAAAGTATACGTACATCCGCCAAACGATGTGGAACGCCTCGAAAGCGTCGCACAGTCTCCGCAATGATCTCATCAGATACGCCCAGCAGACGTGCAGTCGTTGTAGCCAGTAAAATATTTTCCAGGTTGTGTCGTCCTACCATTGGGGTCTGGGTAAACTGGAAGGGAACGATAGAGCTAGAGTCACGAGCGAAACTTCCACCACGCTCAAGACTGGTAAACCAAGTCTGCCCATGTGCCTGCATACCAAAACGGCGTGTCCAGGGATTATCGTAATTAAACACTGCAATTCCTGACTCATCTTGATAGCGAAAGATGTTGGCTTTCGCCTCCGCATACTCTTCCATCCCGTTATATGTATTGAGGTGGTCTGGATACACATTCGTCATCACAGCGATCTGAGGGCTAATAGCGTGGGGTGCCAGCCCCTCTAACTGCCAACTGGACAGTTCTAACACAACCTGTGTCTCGGCCGTAATCTGTGGCAGCAAAGACAGTGTTTCTACCCCTGCCACATTGCCACCAATAAGAGTTGAAGCGCCACTGGCCCGTAATATTTCATAAATAAGGCTGGTTGTCGTCGTCTTGCCTCGCGTGCCAGTAACACCAACAATACGACCGGGGCAAGCAAGGAAGAAAAGTGCGCTCTCCATCTCAATCTGTGCACCATTTGCTTGGGCCATGAGTAAATAGGGGGAAGAACGAGGCACACCAGGATTACGAATAACTATCTCGGCCCAACAAAAATCCTCTGCACGGTGTTCTCCCAATACAAACTCAATCGGTAAGCCTGCTAATGCCTTGACACTGGGAGCTAAGACCTCCGCTGGCTTCATATCCGTCACGCGTACTATTGCCCCCTGTTGGGCAGCATAACGGGCGGACGCCATACCCGAACCTTGTAACCCCAATCCCATCACCAGAACACGCTTTCCACGCAAAGACATACAGCAGTTACCTCGTTTCCAAAAAAGGATGCCCGCAAGAGGCAATTTCGTAGGGATGCCCCTACGGTGGGAACACACCGTTGGAGCATCCCTACAGTATCTATGCCATAACATATCACATGCCTGCAACCATATGTTTATGTGTAGATGGCCAAACCCGGCGTTGCCGGGTTTGGCCATCTACACCATTAAAAGCTGCAATATACCTATAGATCTTACGGGTAATGGTAGCTTTGGGCGCTAGGAGGACTAGGAATGTGCGTCACACCAAGAGCTGAGGCTATCGTGCTTAAAAGCTCGGCTTCTTGCGGGCTAACGTTGACCCCGACATTGCGAGCCTCATTTGCTGCATTGGCAACGCCTTCGCCAATCTCCAGGAGCCAGCGTTTGAACTCATCAGCCTCCTGGGGATCGGCTTTGCTATGTAAGATCATAGCCACTTTCTGGCACGTCTCTACACACACAGCCCTCAGGCGGGCAGGCTCAGATTGCTGCATCATAGTACGCACAAACTTCACCCACAAATCAATCTGTTCACGACTCACACCCTTCGGTACAACCTCTCTAATCAGTTGACTATTAGGATGACGTTGGGCCGCACTCATCATAGCATTGATGATAGCAATACCTTCCTTAACAGCCCCTACGATATCGCCTGGCGAAGCGGCTGCGATTGCTCCACCCACAACTAAGGGTGCATCGGCCAACACTTTCCATTCATCTGCTGTGAAATTGATCTTTGCAGTCATACGGAGACACCTTTCTCCTGCTCCCAGCATTAGCCAGAAGCACTACCAATCACGTAGGGGCGTGCCCTTGTGGTCGCCCTACCCACTCGTAACGATATTGGAGGGGTGTGAACTTGCCACCCATAGTGCCTATCTCTCTAGGGCAGGCACAAGGCACAGCCCCTACGTGATTGGTTACCAAGCTTTTGATTGGTTAGGAGATCCATCCCAATACATGTTACTTTCCCTGAAGTTTTGCACCAGCGTACTCTCCTATTACACGCACATGCACACCATCGGGTAACTTGGTTCATCCCGTTATCCATTTACCAAATTTCCCAAATCCTCGGGAGGGGTTTGCGAATGTTTCCGCTCACGAGGCCCATTCGCATCAACTTAAACGGGGTTCAAGGGGGCACCCCTTGCCGGGACAAGCCCACGCCCCTACGATGGGGAAAAAGGCGGTAAGTCTTCTTCTCTCTCCTTAGAGCGCTCGTGTTCAGTAGGGGAGAATGAGCGTGATGGATGTGCCTGCTCGATAGACAAGCGTTGGTGATGAGAGAGTCGCTTCGAGATTAGTGTACTGTTAGCAGCCATAGCCACTTGCATTGACTCCACAATTCGTTCGAGTTGATGAACACTCGTCAATATATCTTGCATCTCCGCTTCAGCACTAGACGTGTCAGCCAAAGCGGCCAGAGGTTGCTGTTTGCGGAGATCATTACGCAGAAGCTGAATTTGCGACGAAACCTCATGCTCTATATCTTGCAATTGTGCTTGAAGGGATGTGTTGAATGTAATAAATCGCTCGTTGAGTGCTTTACTCATCAGATCAATCAAATCTTCCCACGGGATCTCTGTCTGCACCTCAATTGCTTCAATACTTGCCTGTGACTGGTCGGTATACATAGCTGAAACGGGAGAGTTGGACGCAGAAAAGCGTTGATTAATCAACTGTTCAATAACGGGTAACTGCGCAGCAAAGGCCTGTTCTATACTCTCCTCCAGTCGTTGTTGATGTTGTTCGAACTCCTGTCGCAGAATTTGCATCCGTTGATCAAAAAAACGCACTAACTCACGTAGAAGCACCACCATTTTTTGATCTAAAATAGAATTCAATGCTTGCAATTCATCCTGCGTAAACGACATTGCCTCGCACCATTCCCTTCCTGTGCACAAACAAAATTGCTCGCCCTTGTGCTTTTTATCAGTTTAAAGGGAGTTTGGAAGCCTGTCAACAATATGCCAAAGTTGGCTACACCTGCTCCAAAAAAGGGCAAGTGTAAGCATCTAGTCAAAACTCAACAAATGTTATCTCCCGATACATTTTCTGTAAGACAAGAAATCATGCGAAGTATGTAAACCGTCTATAAAAAAAGCACATGACATGTACATTGAGTCCACATAATACCTTCCTATCCTGTGCTAGAATAGATTTCTCTCTGTTATTAAAGACAGAGAGAAAGAAATTTATTAGAGAAGAGGATTATTGATGAAAGCCGAAAGACGAGCCGAGGCGCAGTGGGAAGGAAATCTTGTAAACGGCCATGGGAAATTCCATCTCGGCAGTGGAGCAGCCGGAGAACTTCCTGTAACATGGGCGTCGCGCACAGAAAGCTCTGATGGGAAAACCAGCCCAGAAGAACTCATTGCAGCCGCACATGCTTCATGCTATGCAATGGCCTTCTCACATACGCTTACACAGGAAGGTCATCCACCTGCGAGCCTAACAGTCAATGCAGTTTGTACATTAGAGGATGTTGAAGGGAAATTAAAAATTACCACTATGACACTCAACGTAGAGGGAAAAGTGCCAGGCTTGGATGAAGCCAGTTTTGTCCTGATTGCGCAGAAAGCAGAACAAGGTTGTCCTGTATCAAACCTGTTGCGTCATGGTCTCCAGATCCACTTGAACGCACATCTGGAGCACTAGTTTCAACTCCATCGGATATTTTTTGGCGAGGAAGTCCAGAGGTAGAGCCTCTGGCAAGCTTCAAGAGGAACGGAACCTTGAACTTTCGCTTTCTCGCGTCGCCCTACACAGGATGACGCGAGAAAGAAAGTTGTAAAAGACATTTCAGACATTGAATATCGCAGGCAAAACAATGATTTCCTGTCCAGATGTTAATGTCGTTTGTAGACCAGCAAGGCCACTAATAAGCTGATTATGGACAAATATTTTCACATGATCGCGAATTCGCCCTTGCTCAGTACACAAACGCTCCCAGATCAGCGGATGTTGCACGCGCAATACTTCTAACATTTGCTCCACGGTATTTGCTTGCAACACAATTTGGCTCTTTCCTCCACTATACGTACTCAATG
>VBJK01000131.1:0-18460 GCA_005879655.1 Chloroflexota bacterium
CACTTTCCCATTACAACGATCGGATGAGAGGTCTGTAGGTTCTGGGTCAGGGGAGACGTACCAGATAGCACCCCCTATCTTGGAGAGGCAGCGTGAGATATCCAGATCAGCATCACGGATAAAACCCACTAGCAACACATTCTTTAAGAGATAACCCTTCACCACGGACTCTAATGACCAGGGCCTTAGCTCTGCTTTCGCTGACTCTAGAAAATAGATGATCTCGGATAATGTGCCGTAATATTGGCCCCCCATGTGCCCACGTAACCAACAAATGGCGTTCTGCTCAGCGGATAGATGCTCAAGATCAGTACTGATCTGCTTGTCGAATAGATGCTCAAAATCATATTTGTCGGAAGCATTCTTCCCACGAAAGAGACGTTTGACTGCCTTCGATCCATCCGGCAGAGCCTTGATGGCGTCTTCAATAGCCTCTTCTAAGAACGTATCGATATTCATTGTAAAAACAACTTTGAAGTAGCCTTCCAGAATGAGTTGAGCAAGAGCTTGGTAGCCATCCTGCAATTGGAGTGTTGCAAAGTGGTCTTTTAAAAGTGCAGTGTAGTCCTCCCGCTTCATTGTTTCGATGATATCGTAGAACTCACCCCAACTAGCGCATGGTTTTCCTACCTTCTGCCATAGCGCAGGTGTAAAGCTCAAGCCAGGGCCGAGCACAAGAGTATAGGACTTTGTTTGTTTATTTGCATACAGTAAATTGACTAAAATTTGAAATGGATCATCAGACATTATAAGATATGCCCACCTACTACTGAGTAATAAGAGTTCTCATATTTGACAAAAAGATAGACGGCTAGATACGAATATATATGTGCAAGACAGGCGCTTTGCACTCATCTCTCTGCGCTAACTACCTGGACCACAGGCCATCGCGCTCCATATCATGGAAGCCGCCTAGCGCGATCACTTGCAGGATGAACTCTGCTCCCCGTCTGAGTACATCTTCTGCATCTGCTTCATCCTGATCCTTAGCTGCATCGACCAAGGCAGAAACACCTGTGACCAGTAAGCAGTTTGCTTGATGGTTTTGGGCAAGCGAAAAGAGAGTCGCACCACTTGTTACGATGCCAATAGCGTCAGGCACAGACTCATGAATATCACGAAATGCAGTTTGTGGGTCCTCTATGACTTTGGTACTAGAGAACATGGGGCCAAATGTCACCAGCACGAGTTTCTTGGTCTTTCTGTTCAGCATGAGATTCCCAGCATGAAAATGTTTGATGAGCTGTGTGGAGACCTTGTTTTCTGCTTCTATGCCATGGATGACAATACGGTCTGGAATCAGCAAGCTACCGACAATCTGGCCTTTATAATTAAAGCCCCAGGCAGTGCCCAGGATGATGATGCAAGCAGGAGAAAGTTCCTGTATCTGCTCACTCAGTGAACTGTCCGTTTCATTAGCCCGTAGCAGACAGACAGTGGCATCCCCAACTTTGCCGAGATCATAGCAGGTTCTATCTCCTATGGTATACTCGCGGGTGCCAAGATGCTGCTGGTCACGCAGTGCTGTGAGTTCACGCTCAGTTGCGGCGAGCAGGAGTACGTCAACCTTGTGCTGCACACGTGAGGAAGACGGTGCGTGAGCTAGCGACTGTGGTTCAGGTGCTTTTGACACGGCAACAGAAATAGGTTGACGTGCTACTGACGGTGCTGGCTCCGCTCGCGGGTCAAAAAGCGGTGCACTCCCAATCACATGCTGATAGAGGACGCGAAAGAATTTTTCATGGTCCCCATCTGTACCCAGGAGATAATGGGTATTATGACTCGCTTGAAGCCACTGAAAGATGGGAGGGTTCTGCGCCGGAGCATCCTCATTGACATACCAGAGTGTAGCTGCACAGGGCAACAGGAGAGGTACTACTGCTACATCCCAGACTGGATCGAAACCTACCATTAAAATATTCCAGTTTTGCATCTGCTGCAAGCCTTGGAAGAGTTGTCTGTCGTTTGCAAAGAATTGGTCTCTCTGCTTGAGATTGTAATGGCCTAATGCCAGCTCACCGTAGAGCTTGACCAGCGCCTTCTGCTTATTGCTAGCATCTTCCTTGCGCAAAGAAGGTGCACTGCTGCTGGAACTTATACCCGGTAGAAAGACCTTAAAATCGTTATTCACACGCAAGCCAAGCCAGTCCAGCGCTGCTTCCAGCCCGACATCGATGTTTGTAGTAGCGATCAATTGGAAGAAGTTGTATTTTACCAGTGCAGCGATATATTTGTGTGTGTCCTCAATAAATGAGTCCTCTAACGAGCGAGACAAAATATAGTGTATCTCTGTCTCACTAAACTGCCCTTTTTCTAGAATACCAATACATTGATGAAAACGTGCTAACTGGTTACGAGCATCATAACGGCGTGGACTAAAACGCTGGAGTTTATCATACAAGGTCTGACTCTGGAATAACGCGCCTGCTTTGGCCCCTAAAAAGAGCAGCGTCGGTTTTTGCAGCTTTTGCCTTACTTTGAGACATTGTGCCATTGTTGCAATAGTAATCTCGGAAATGCTCATATCTTTCACCTCATAGTTTGTCTATATCAGTAATACTTGTTGCTCCTGTTGTAACGTACTGAGCCTTTCAATCGAGAATGGTGGCTCATAGGTAAGTAGACGTAGCGCTTCCAGGTGCAGAGCAGCAGGAAAGAGCGCTTGATAGATGTTACAGTTAGGGGATTTGACATCATAACGGCCTGTTACTTGGTACGTTAATGTAGGGCAACCTCCAGTACACCAGTGACGCCAGAGGCAGCTTTGACATCCCTCCTTCTCCTCCACTGACAGATTGCGTACGCCAGTACGATCGTCATTGATCAATTGCAGTGGATCATGTGCATGAATTGTTGTAATAGTCTGCTCGATGGTGGTCTGGCATTTTGCAATGCCGCCACGCTGATCAATCACCAGATAATTCTGTCCCACGCCGCAGGTCTGCTGGTGTGGTACGAGTTTTGCTTTATCAAGGATGGAATCTAGAATTCTATAACGTGGCAACCTCCGTTCTAGCAGCTTAAACACCTTTTTCATACCCTGAATCATATGCTGTTCGGTAAAGCAGAGATCCTGAAGATGAGCAGCATACTGATTCTCGCGGTAATAATTAAAAGAAAATGGTAATGCATGATCCAGGATATATTCCATCAGTGCGGGCAGCCCATCGATGTTGCGCTGCGATACGGTGACAGAGATAGCAGGCACCATGCCATGCTGTAACAACTTGTGGATGGTACGATCGACATATTGGAAGGAACCAAAACCATGGCGAAAGCTACGCTGACGGTCCTGATACGTGCCTATACCGTCCAGTGAGAGCGTAATGCCGATATGACGTTTTTTGAGGTCGTCCATCGCGCGCGGTGAGAGATAGACGCCATTGCTCAGAATACAAGCTCCCAGAGCAATAGCATGTTGCTGGGCGAGTTGCAGCGCGTAATCATGGATCGCAATGACCTGTGCCAAACGCAGACTGGCCTCACCACCAGCATACTTGAGCTGAACGCGCTTGAAACCATGGATGTTAGCTGAGCGGAAGACGGCATCAATAGCCCGATAAGCCGTATCCTGAGACATACTTTCCTGAGATTTGTCGATATAACAGTAGCTACAGCGCAAGTTACAGCTATTCGTGACATGCAACCAGGCCGTCAGCGCCGAGTTATCTTCTTCTTGCCAGTACTGTTCGGGTGTAGTCCCGGTGAGTAGTCCCGCTTTGAACAATAATGTAGTCGCCTGGACGATTTGATCCGTTGGCCTGGCTTGGGCAGCAAGGTCTGCCAGCGTACAAGGAGTACGGAAGCGATCAAAAAAGGCCAGCGCAGCAGCATCCATGACAATAACATAGCCAGGACCAGTTGGATTACACAGTAACCAACTCTCCTCTGTGATCATCTGCCTGTAAAGGACAGGGACATGTTGCAGTCCCATCAACGCTATACGTTGCTGTTCAGCTGGTGATGGTGGAAAAATGTCCCGCATAGCAGGAAGTAAGGGACCAACGTCACCGCGACATTCTCGCTGACATTCTTCTATATCACTATATTGATGAGAAAGAGTCTGATCAAAGTAAAATCTCATGGCTGCGCCCTTTAAACACTTTAGGAGTACCCTCGCCTTGCTACTACAAAATCACCTCGCTTGCGTCATCACATACTTGTAAAAATTCTGAATAATCTTTGGCCAGTTGCTGCGCTTGCCAATAGGCGCGAAGGTTTTGCAAGGCCTGCGCGGCCTCGCTGGCGTCTTCTACTTTAAGCAACTCATCACTCAGGAAATGCAGTGCGTCCCGGTATTCAATGGGGTGGTATTTTGCCATAATATGGCAAAATTTGGCATAATGGAGAAAAGCGTCTGGATAGTTTTTCTCTTGGTAAGAAAGCTCTCCCTGAAGCTTTTCGAGCCTGCCAAGCAGTCGATTGTAGCCGTGTTGCTCTGCCATAGTAATGGCTTGCATGAGTTGCTGACCGGATTGCTCACGCCTCCCCAGCTGTGCCAGTACACGCGTCAGCCCCATCCTTGCTTGGACCTCTTGATAAGAAGAACCCACATTGCTGGCGAGTGCGACCGCATCCTCAAAAAGTCCCCTGGCGTCTTCATACTTCCCAAGTAAGGCAAGAGCATGCCCCTGCCTGCTTAAGCTAGTAATTTGCGCTTCCTCACTGATATGTGAGGCGTTCTCGAATGCAATCAGAAAATGCTTCAGTGCCTCTTCTAGCTTGCCTCTTCTTATCTGGATCAGACCGAGACCATTATGGCAGGTAGCAAGACCACCTTTATTGCTAGCGCGCGTAAATATCGTCAATGCGCTGTGAAGATGTTTTTCGGCTTCTGCAAGCTTGCCATCATACAGATAGATATAGCCAAGAGTAGAATGACTGATGCCAACGGCAGTCTCGCTCCCTTCATGGTTGCGAGTTAATTCTTCACGAAGCTGTAAGCCTCTTTGGCAATGCAGCAATGCCTTGTTAATCTCACCTAAGAGACGATAAGCGACACTGAGGTTAGTATGGGTATCGGCAAGCTCACGCTGAAGCTCAGGCAGCTCTTGGCGACGTTCAGTCTGCTTGCTAAGCTCTGCGTAAAGCTCTTTGTAAAGAGCGATGCTCTCCTGACATTTGGTGACAGCCTGCTGGTAGTCTCCTAGATGACGTGCTATGTAGCCGCATGCGTTCTGAATGTCAGCCACTTTCTTGCGGTTATTACGGCCACGTTCCAAGACCAGAGCTTTGTTGAACTGTTCAGTTGCCTGCTGGAATTGAGCCATTGCCAGATGGTATTCTCCTAAGTCACAGAAAATCTCAGCTTGATGATCCTCAATCCAATCCTTTTCAGCTTCAGCCAACAGTTGCGTATAGTAAGCGAGGGCCGTTTCTCGCTTCTCCTCCTTCAAAAGGAGCCGAGCTTCTTCCATCACCAGATCAGCGCGTTGATATGCAGACAAATCCTCTGTAAACTTCTGTATCTCTTGTAGTAGTGTTCTGGCATAAGCGTTTTGCCACAAACTAACGGCTTGACGGAAGTGTTGCAGAAAGTATTGCAAACCGTCAGAGGCATTGACAAAAGCCTTGTGGTACAGAATCTGCACGATGTACGTCTGATGTGTCAGCTCATCGTGCTCATACTCCGGTGCTCTTTCTTCATAATACTTAATCACGCAGCGGCTGACTTCACGGCGAAGGTCTTTCTCAGGATCTATATGATACCAACAATACTTCACGATCAAAGATCGCATATCATCATGTAAAGTAAATTCATCATTTTCATCTGTAGCGCGTCGTACAAATGAGAGCTGTGGTAACGCTTCTAATCTCATGCGATCCTTTATACCTACTAAGACCGCTAAATTTGCACTGTGCAGCATCCATTGCAGCAGTGAGGCATTAAAACGATGATAGGCATGGGCCATGAAAAGTAAGGTCCATTTGGTGGGACCATCACGATCGGGGCTATCAAGATTACTGAGTCGAGAAACAAGGTACTCTTCAAACTTGTCTCGTGGCACCGACAAAAGCTTGTCTAATGTCACAAGGTTCCGACCCACGAGGTCCTTAACCAGGGCTAACAGAATAGGGCGTCCGTCTGTCAGTTCACGTAAGGCCACCGCTCGTAGGGAATCTGGTGCGAGCGGGATCTGCCAGAAGCTCATGTAGTCGGCTGTCTCACTCGGACTGAACGAAGAGAGCGCAACCTCTTGCACCTCATGCTCACGTTTTTGCCAATTTGGTTGTTCCCAATTGATGACATTACGTCCTGCCATTAAGAAGCGGATATGGCGAAAGTTATAAGTGTCAGGGAAGGTTTGCGTAGGCGAGAAGATGGCGACTGAAGGGTTATCCTGAATAACTTCAAAAGTGTCTAAAACTAGCACAAGAGCACAGTGTCTTGTGGGGTATTTTTGGTCAAGATAGGCATCCAACTCTTGGAGATCATCTTGCAATGCTTGTGCTAATACCTTTTTGCGCTCAGCCGGATTAGCGTTCTGCCTGTCATGCTCTCCTATTAGCTGTTGCTGTTCACGATGTATTTCTTCTTTGAGTGCTGTATCGAAACGGTTCGCAGACCAGTGGTCGCCATAGGTATCCTTGAGTTGATTGTAAACACGCTCCGCAATCTTTCGTCCATTGCGGTCCGCAATACGAAAGAAATCTATGCGGGCAATGAGAATCTCTGCATACTCTGTTTTAGTAATTTCAATACAACGTTGCAAGAGCCTCGTTTTGCCAATACCACCTTTTTTCTCTGGATCAGTAGCAGCATCGTAGAAGTAGAGAATATGCGGAGCGTTGGGATCGTGCAGCCATTCTCTGTAGAGAGTAATCTCGTAATCTCTCCCAATGAATGGATCTTCCGTGAAATCGTTGGGCGCATTTGTGGTCATACCTGTTACTCCTCGGTAGCTACATGATCTTTTATATATGTATAGACGTTGGGATAGTGCTTTTCTAAAATCTCTCGTAGTTCTTTATCTTGCCTAAATTCCTCGGTAAATTGTATTTTCACATCCGATGCTATAGTATTAAACTGATGTTCTATGTACTGTAACATATCCTCTGCTGTTTGAGCAGCTTGGTCCTGAGCGCTATGGTAGAGATACTCGCGGAGGTAACGCACACTATCAGAGCCTGCCACCTCGCTTGCCAGCTGCTTATTTCTTTGCGCCAGATAGCGATGCATGTCCATAAAGAGCGCTGGATGATGCTCCTGCTGATCGATGAAGAAGATGTTGCGGATTGACTCATCAAGCGTAAAAGCTGCCTTTTGCAGATCCCAGTAGAGTATATCAGTGCCAGCATTTAATTGTCTTTGTAAGCCCATATACTCTAGTCTACTTGGTCTCTTACTTATGGAAGGCGGACCAAATTTCTCTAGTAGCTCTTGCATGATGATGAGGTTGAAGCGTCTGGGTATAGAGAGCAGACGCAAATGGTCTTTATACCAGCTTAGAGAAGGGTTAGGAGGTTTGACATGCGCAAGTACCTTTTTATCAATAATTTCCTCAATAATAATGGTTATTAATAGCTGTTTATCTTCACTTTTGGCTACATCCAGCTGCCGCTTGACAATTGTATCGGTCATCACTTCCATCGCTGATGGATAACCCCTGGTCCACTGAAAAATGATATTTATAGTTTCATGAGGAATGGCCTTACTAAAAGATGTGAGATAACTTGTACAGTCATCGCGCTTGAGTGGTTTTAATTGTAATGGAGTAAGCCTACGTGTCATCAACCAATCATTTTCAAAAACGATCTGCTGCTTGCTAGTCAGGACAACAAAGAGATTATTATGCTCAATTAGCTCATGTAAAGTTGTTTTGATCCAATTGACCAAAGCTTCATTGGACGAATCAATCGCATCCAGCAGGATGACAACCGCCGGGGTCTTCTCCAGCAATACCTTTATTGTCTCCACTACTTGTGTGTGAGCATCCCTCTTCCTATCGCGCAGAATGTCTGGCGATTGTTGCCAGTACTTTTTGGCCTGTCGCACAATGGCACGCGAGATTCTGGATGTATTCTGACCGCCATCCAGTTGAGTGTGTTTCTCATCCAGCTTGATACACGGCAAGTTCTTTGCCGTACACCGATCAGCTATCTCTTTTAAGATCCTCGTCTTCCCAATACCATCAATCCCAAAAAAGTCAATAATAGGTGTACTTAGTAGGGTATTCTTATAGAGAAGTGCGTTAAATGCTTTTTCAATTGATTCTAACTCATCGCTACGGTTAATAAACGTGTCCATGTCAGTTCTCCTCAAACTGCTGTAGTTTTTTTAGTGTGTCTCTGTCCTCTTCCGGCACAGTAGAAGGAGAGTTTATAGAAGGGGGAGGAGAGTTGTTCTTTGCATGAGTATGAGAAAGAGGGTGAGCAGTAGATTGTTTTAGGAGAATATCTACTTTCTTATTAAGTTTTTTGATTTCCTCTTTGATACCTCTCATCTCAGAGAGCATCTCATCTATGCTCTCCAATGTCTGCTGACGCTGTTCGGGCGGCATGCGACCTAGAGTAAGTGCACACAAATTCCAGAAGAAAAGTTCATATCCGCCTGTAGTGCCCTCAAGACACTTGGCTTTGCAAGCTTTTAAGTAGAAAAAAAGCTGAGAGTCTTTGTTGGTTTGTTCTTCATTGACATACCATAAACTTTCCACTCTACGAGGGAAAATAGTATGAAGTATATGTCTATCCCACTTGTAGTCAAACCCTACCATCAACATATCCTCTTCTTTAATCTCTTCAATACAAGCTTTTAGTTCAGGATACTTATCAAGAAAAATTTCCTTACTATCTATATTATACTCACATATGCTATATTTCATAGAACCCACATCACCGCTAGCTTTGACGATTGTGTATATATCGCTAGCATCAACGTCATCACCGGCTTGGATGAGGTTGTGCAGATCATTGATCGTCATTCTAGGTACCGTAAATTTAGCCGATCCAGGCATGATGACCTCGAAAGCTTTATCTTTTATGCCGCTCTGAAGCAAAGCTGGCACCAGTTCATTACCTATATTAGTGGTGATGATGCAATGAAACCTTTTGTGTTTTATAAGTTCTGCAACGTAAAGATCAGCACCTTTAACAGGTTTCTCTCTAAAAATTGTTTGCAGTATTTCATGTCTCTCACTTACACTAGGAAATTGCTCTTCTAGGGTTCTGTACCATTCATGAAAGCGTTGTATCGGTGTCATCTGCTCTATCAAGTAGCTGCGCTTCGTGTAATTTTGTAATAAAACTTTAACTAGGGGAGGATTGCGAAACAGGCTACTGGTGCGCGAACCAAGAAACAAGACAGGCGGCTTTTTTTTCGTGTTGAGTTCCTTTGCCATGGACTCAACACTGAAATCAGATGTATCCAACGTCGCTCTTCCCTTCTTGCGGCCCATTACTGCTATACAATTTCTATATGATGAAACGCTTAAACTATTACCCTTTAGCTCAAGACATGAAGTTTATAATGCCATATTAGCCTAACTTTGCTAGGTTTGCAAGATTCTTTAACAGTCATATACAGAGCTTGCTGCAAAAGAGCAAGTGTATTTCATCCTCTGCTACGAGGGAGACCGCCATTGTACCCTTTTGCTTCGGAGCCGTTGAAGCAAACTCTCTATGCTATGCTTTGACTCATTTCTGGGAAAGCGCTACCGCAGTATATCATCCTTGGAGATTAAATACAATAATTTTTGGTGTATTTTTGCAAAGTATAAGAATCTTTGATACTACAGAGATGGAACATTGCTGCTAGTTTATTGCACAATGCTCTCCCTCTGTAGTACCACCTATCGCTTCCTACATTTTCCACACTTTAGCGTTATTAAATGCAATAGTGGTGGCCTGATTGGCAGCGGAGTGATTTCCGCCCTCGGCAAAGACGCCGATCATGCCCTGTGCTGCTGTTGCATCTTGCACAGGTCCAATGGCGCGCTGGTGATTGACGTAGATGCTGAAGGTGTTCCCTTTGGCAACGACGGCTATGGTGTTTAGTTGTCCCAACACCTTATTAAATGAGGGTAAGACCGGCTGCTCTGCCGGAGAGCCTTTGATGTGTGTACAAGAGCTGTAGATACAGGCGCTAAAGGCAAAAAGACCGTTGCCGTAGATCGCGAAGACATAATAGCGTTGTGTATTCCTGTTTCCTCTGAAGACAATACCACCGCCGCTCGATGCTGATCCTACTGCTATCATTCTCATCTGTATCTGATACGTGAAATCATGGTAACTGGTGGCCTGGGCAAAACAAGGGCCAGCGCTTCTACCTGGCATCATGACTTTATAGGCTCCATCACTGAATGTACACGAACTACCTGCTGCAAGATCGCTAGACTTTTGCCAGTTGTAGTTGTCACCCTGTAATGGATCATCTAATACCAGTACATTACTACCAACTGGAACATAAGTGTTGACATTGTCCCCGGTTTTTGCAGCTATAGTGGTATTATCATGAGTTGTTACAGCCCTATTTGCTACAGCATCAGCAGTTGCTTTGAGAATGCCGTGGGCGCTTACAGCGCCCGCCGAAAGGTCATGAAAGTTATTGCTGAAGAGATAGAAAATGAGAGCGGGACTACCTATTGCAAGGACTGCAACGAGGAATACCATAAGCAATAGCAAGGGTCTATTATTTACTCCAAGCTTGAGTGGGTCACGATCGGTCATAGGCACCAGTGTTTTGGACCCTGGTGAACTGCTAGCGATAGCAGGCACTGGTGGCGTAACCTCTTGCGGTTTAGCTACAGGAGGTTGCTCGATCTGTTTCGTTGTTGGTTGCTGTGGGATGGCGCTCCGTTCCACGAGCTGGCCAGTAATTTCAGGCAGGATGAGTGTGATGGGATTCTTGACTGAGCTTGCTGGTTGATTAGTAGGGTGGACGGTAGGCAACTTCTGCGAGGGAGTCACCTGCTTGGACCGTGTAGCATCACTCAATGGTGTACGAACTTCTGTGCGAGGGCTATGCCGTGCAGGAGATTGCTCAGTTGGGCGGGCCGCAGTTGCTGGCTGAGGACTATGCCGTGCAGATAGTTGCCCGCTCGCATGACGCGTGATGTCAATTGCTGGTAACTCTATAGTCACCACAGAACGACGTACGCCGCTGATTTTGCAGGTTTGTTGTAGCGCAAATGCGAAGTCGCGGATACTGGCAAAACGGTGATCGGGATTTTTTGAGAGAGCTTTGAGCACAACCTTGTCAATGACCGGTGAAATTGCAGGAACTTTCTCACGCAATGACGGAGCTGGTGTCAGCAACTGCTGACTGGCAACCTCAAGAAAGGTGCCTTGAAAGGGGAGACTGCCAGTCAACCACTCGTAGGCCATAACCCCCAATGCATATTGATCACTGGCAGGACCCCACGCGTCCTGGAGCTGCTCTGGAGCCATATACGCCACAATGCTGGACAGCTCTTTGCGGCGCGGCTGTGAAGGAATGCTCTGCATTTCAAGCTCTAAGCCGAAATCGCTCACCAGTACCTTATTATTGGCCCCCAGCAATATATTCTCTGGCCTCACGTTGCGATGGACTAGCCCACGATCATGGGCATATTGCAAGGCCGTTGCAATCTGTATAACGTAAGGACTGAGCGAAGAGGGCGGCAATGGATCTCCGTGCAAGTACCGATGACGAAATGTCCCTCCTGGTGTATAGTCCATTACTAGGAAAGGCATGGTATCATCTATACCAAAATCCAGTACACGGACGATATTTGGATGGACAAGCTGCGTAATGGTCTGTGCTTCATTGAGAAACGAAGTAGCTTCCTTCCCAAAAAGACGCCAGCGCAACGCTTTAATAGCGACTTGAGTGTGTAGCTGAATGTGTTCTCCCAGATACACATTGGCAAAACTCCCTTGTCCCAACAAACGCACCAGACGGTAATTGCCAAGCTCTTGACCAATATCGCCTGACATATTTTTTCTCCTTAAAGACAAAAAAACCTCTATTATCTTATAATGGCCCTTTGTATTGTATGGTAGCAGGCGATTGGCGTCAAGTAAAGGGCACCGATCAGGGCACCCATAAAGGATGCCCCTACAATGGTACGCGCGCAGCCTGCGAGGTGTCTCCGTACCATTGTAGGGGCGGCCCGGTAGTGGCAAGAAGCACTATGATATTACCTTTACTCCGCCCGATATTGTGTCCACTACCATAACCTTCACAAGACGAGTATAATAACTGAAACTATGGATGATAACCATACGAGTACACCTCAGAGAAGAGAGTTGAACTATGCCACGTAAACAACAAAATGATCCCAATTTTCACGATCAGCCACTCCACAATACGCAAGTAGCTCACGATAGAAGCAACAAGCTCGTTCCTATGGAAGCAATGGGTCAGGCACTCAATGTTAAATATCATGCTGAAGATGAATTGATCGATAAGCAGCAAGGATCTCACACTTTCGTTTCCTCATTTGCCCATGGCGAGAAGTATCATGAAGCAGGTAAGCGTGACGTTGAACTTTACATTCGCACCTACAATACCCTCTTGCGTAGCTCCGGCGAAGTGCACTTAAATGCATTAGTACAGGCCCATTATAATATTGATTCTAGTCTTCACCCTGATGCTCGCTCCCCCTATCCTGATATGTCGGCGTTTATTTATAGCGTCCTACGTCTGCCGGATTCGATTGTGCATTGCAGTCTTGTCGCGCTGGGTCAGTCGGAAGAAGTTTTTTTACAAAATGGCTTTCGGGTGGATGCCTGGAAGGCGGTGACAGCATCAGCACGGCGGCGTAAATGGTTTTATGATGGAAAAGATGTACTAGGGGTGTATGTCGCTAGTGTGAGCGATACGGATGATATTGTTCCTATTCTGGTGGCTTTCCAGATCGAATGGAACAAGATGTATTATCTGCTCAATGCTGATCCCACCACGTTGCAGTTGTTAGAGTCTCATGTGGATCGTTCATCGCCAGTCTTTGTCGAGATCAGCAAAGTCTTGCGTGAACGCTTGCATATCGCTGCCGATGATTGGCAACGTCTGGAGGTCATCTGGGGCAATGATCTGTGGGATATTCTACAGATCATTGGGCGGCAAAAGAAGAGTTTCCGCTTGCGTATGCTGGGTGGTTCCCATGTTGGCTATGTGCGGGCAACACATCAGTGGTGGGTACCAGTGAGAAGTCAACTGGACCAGCTGGGCCTGCCTGATCGTCCGGTCTACTTTGTTTCCAGCAATACCCACAGTCTGGTCAATCTCATATCGGGCATCATTCTCAACCGTGAGGAAGAATTGGTGGAGTTTGCACTCAAGTCGGACCCCTATCTGGCGGACGAATGCCGCAAATTGCAAACAGGTGTCGTGCCCGGCAACTGGCACAATTTCCTCTACTTCACCGCCCGCGAGTGGATACGCAGTTCCGCTGGCCGCGAGTTTGCGCACAACCTCCGTGTGCAAGAAGAGCAGGCACGGGGCATCTGGTACGTTGGAGCCAGGCATGGTTTGGAGATTGATGCGCAGATCATTGAATTAGCGAAACTGCATCCCATCGAGATTGACCCCCGTTGCCGTATGCCGCATATGGATATATTGCAAAAGAGTGAAGCGGTAATTCTCAATATCGATTATCCCCTGGGCATGGCGGCCTACCGTATGTTGCGCGAGATTATGGAAAATCTGACCCATATACGTGGTATCTATATTCTGGGCAAGGCCGCCACGCTGAACGGTAGTATCGGTGATGTGATGGTCTCCAACGTTGTATTAGATGAGCATAACCAGAACACTTACTGGCTAGATAATTGCTTTAATGCCCAGGATGTGCAGCCATATCTCATGTATGGCTCTGTACTCGACAACCAGAAGGCGGTCTCGGCCAAAGGCACCTACCTGCAAAATCGCCAGTATCTGGACTTCTATTATCAAGCCAACTATACCGTTGTTGAGATGGAGAGCGGCCCTTACCTCAATGCAGTTTATGAGGATTTGTACCTGACACGCTATCCCATGGGCGAGAATATTAACTTCGCACGGCTCCCGTACGAATTAGGTATTCTGCACTACGCTTCAGATACTCCCTATACCCGTGGCAAAAATCTGGGCGCTGGTAGCCTCTCCTACTTTGGCATGGACGCCACCTATGGTAGCACGGTAGCTATCCTGCGCAGAATTATTGAGCAAGAGATTAGCACGCTCCAGCGTCAGATGACCAAGCCACTGGATCAGTGTGATCCAAACGAGGAAGAGACTACATAGCACAATACAGGTGAAATAAGCCCCTCCGGTCCGCTTGCAGGTGGACCGGAGGGGCTTATTTCACCTGTATCGTGGCGAAAAGTCTTACCAACGCAATACATATCCTACACCGCGTACAGTCTGGATCAACTTGGGATTAGCCGGTTGTTCCTCTAATTTTTCCCGTAACCAGCGAATATGTACATCGATCGTCCGCGTATCACCAAGGTAGTCATAACCCCAAACGTTGTGCAGTAGTTGGTCACGGGTCAGAACAGTACCACGATTACGCACGAGGTAGGTCAACAATTCAAACTGTTTGGGTTGGAGCGGTGGATCTAGATCCACGCCTCGACAACTGACGCGCCGACCAGCTAAATCAATACGCAGAGGCCCGGCGACCAAATCACGTGTTTGTGAGCGCGCTTCTTGCACTTCGGGGCTGATCTCTTCATTGGATGGGTAATCGGCGCGCCGTATCAGAGCACGCACACGTGCCAGTAGCTCACGGCGTCCAAAGGGCTTGGTGACATAATCATCCGCTCCAACCTCAAGACCAACCACCTTATCAATCTCGTCACTCCTCGCAGTGAGGATCAAAATTGGTGTGGTGGCAGTAGTACTCTCGCGTCGCAACTGGCGACAGACCTCCAGACCATCCATCCCAGGTAGCATAATATCCAGAATAATCAGGTTCGGTGTCTCCGCGCGAGCAGCATCCAGTGCACTGCTCCCATCGGCAGCTGTCACTACCCGATACCCGGCTTGCTCAAGATTGTAGGCGATGGTCTCTACCAATACTGCCTCATCGTCTACAACCAGGATTTTTCGCGTCACAGAGGGTCCTCCAGAGAAACAAACGGATACAGCCACAAGTGTACCGCTGACTATTGTATCATACCTGGCAGAGCGTCGCCAAAGGTGCGCCCTAGATTTCTTTAGGACCAGTTTTGCTAAATTTCGCACTTTGCTCCAAAAACACTTGACAGATAACCCTATTCTTGTGTAAAAATAGACACTGTAGAACAGAGTTAGAGATGGCTCTGGAAAGCAAGGAAGCTTATTTTCCATAATACAGGAAGTATGTAGCCATTACTGGCTCTGTAGATATCACCGAGTACGAAAAAAAACGGTGTGAATAGTAGTTTCTCACACCGTTTTCTTTGTACGCTCTGGTCGAGCAACCACACGCTGGACAACCACACGCAGCAACCACACGCTGGACAACCACACGCTGGGCAACCACACGCTGGGCAACCACACGCTGGGCAACCACACGCTGGACAACCACACGCTGGACAACCACACGCTGGGCAACCACACGCTGGGCAACCACACGCTGGACAACCACACGCAGGGCAACCACAAGGGATTGCCCCTACAATGGTACACATCAGCTTGGCAAGCGTCTTCGTCACCATTGTAGGGGCAATCCCTTGTGGTTGCCCTGCGTGTGGTGTCAGGTTGTCTCTACTGCTTCGCTCCCTCTGAGGTTATGGTAGCGCCAAGGCTAGCATCGTAGCCTCCATTGTCTTGCAGAATGCGCCTGGCGTCTGCCTCACGGCCATCGGGCCTGACTGATACAATAACGTGTCCAGTCTGAAACTCGTGCTCATAATAGCTGGCGCGCTCCTGTGGAACCCCCAGTTTCATAAAATCCTGGGCGAGATTATCGATGACCATATGCGGATCGTGGGTGGCAACACCCAGTTGATCGCGCCCAAAGTTTGCGTTGTGCAATTCTTCTACAGCTTTTTTTGCCTGTGCCTCGTCTTGAAACACACCTACGATAATCGGCATCTGATATGTTGGCATTATTTCCCCTTTTTCATGTAACTCACGGTCAGAGCACAAGAATAATCCTCATTTCCTGCTCTGTCCCCTATGCTCTTCATACTATTAGCAAAGCTATTAAGCACAACAATCCTATCCTCCTGCATCAGGCACACCTTCTACTATACACGCGTTTGAGCCTCAAAAAGAGACAGGTCTTTGACCCAAAGTTGTGATGAGGAAATAAATACCACAAAAGTCATCTTCTAGCATTTCCGAGAGCATCTGCCCGTACGCCTCGTCTATCTCTGCTTCGGTGGCAACCCCCATCTTGAGGAAGAACGGCTGGAGCAGTGGATAAGCGACTTTCCAATCGTGATATAAACCGGTGTGGATTGGTGTCCCTGCCGAATAGTCGATAGCGTAGGCGACGTTGTGCACATTTTGACAACCTGCATCGTGCAAAAAGCGACGCAGCATAGGGACAATACCGAGACGCTCTCCGGTCGGTGAGAAGCTTTGTCCCGCTTTGTACAGGGATCGTGTGAACATCAACTGTAATTTCTCTATACCAGCGCTGGTGCTCACGCTTTGCTCATTTTCTGACAAGCGAATGATGCCACCAGGCCGTGTAATCCTCACACACTCGCGTATGAACTGGAACCATTTATCTTTCGGGAGAAAAGCAATCCAACGTGCATTGACCAGATCAAATGATTGGTCAGGAAAGTCAAGCGGCTCAAGAATATCCATGATTTCAAAATGTGCATTATCTAGCATGCGTATCTGTGCCTGGCTTCTCGCGTACTCGATCATGGCGTGGCTAATATCGAAGCCGATAACCTCCTTCTCAGGATAAGCCGCTGCAAGATCGAGCGCCCAGCCACCAGGACCACAAGCAACATCAAGAATCCTATTGATGCCAGAAAGGTCCGGCAGTTCAGGCAATAGCCCACCGACGGCCTCTGTGAAGAGACGATCTTGATCCAGTAGCCGCACCATTTCTGCGCCGCTTTCGTGGTCAACGAAATACACATTATCACTTTCCTGAGCATCGCTTGACTGTGACATAGCAGTCTCCTTTGCTTGATTTGTTATTGTTTATAGTGCAGAGATAACAGAGTCTGTTCGAGTTGTTGCCAAACGATCTGTTCTGCTTGGACAAGCGTTATTGTTTTTTTTGCGCTTGCTGCTTGACGGATGACTTGGGCAACACGTCGTTGAAAGCCAGCAAGGTAGGGTTGCTGCTGCTCTAAAGAAGGCATTACCCGCAGTTCAATAGTGTGCAGCTCATAAAAGTCTTCATCTTCAAAGGCCAGGGCAATCAAATCTGTATAACTCTTCACTAGCTCGATGCGTGCAGGTGAGAAATAGTTCGTCTGGGTGCTTGAGACGAGCAGGCTACCTGCAACCTTGCTCGCACGCATGATCGGCACGGCCATCGCACTCTCTTCCCACGTGCTGCGATACCCAAGCGAGGTACTTGACTGATGAGCAAGATCCTGGTTGACGCAGAGATGACCGGACATCACGGCATATCCAGCTAATGACTCAGCTCCCAGTAGCATGGCCTGCTGTTCGAGGTAGGTGCCCCAGGGGGCATTACCACGCCCGATGCTCTCACGCAAGCTGTGAATCTTATCATCTGCCGAAGGAGGCATACAACGAACTACGATAATTGCCAGGCCCAAGCCGTAGGGATCTAATAAGTCCCGTGCTTGGTGTAAGATAAGGTCGCCAAGGGATGAGAAGCGCAACGCAGGAGGAATGTTCGCTCTTGTGTGTAAGACACGAGCATAAAATGCCGTTGGAATAACGCTGGCATCCTCCACCGAGGCACCGGACATCGCTTGAGAAAGGTCTCCAAACTCTTCTAAGAGAGCAACGGAGAGCATATCTCGATGTTTAGCAGGAAGGATAGCGAGCAACTTCCACAGACTTTGCGGACGGGGCACCGATTCCCCTTTCACCCAGCGCATCAGAGTAACTGGATGTAGATCTAGCGCATCGGCAATCCGTCGACGCTCACGAACATCTGCAACCAGGCTAGCAAGTAGTTCACGCCATGTAGGCAGTTCACTCATATCCTTCCCCCTGTTCCGAGACTTCCCTTGCAACTTTCCTGTTTTGTTTGAGATCTAGAATGATTCAGTCACCTAGCATCTTTCCGAACTTGCCAACTTGCTCCCGCTTGGTCAGCCAGAGAACTTGCAGGATCATTAGTCCAATTACCAATAGTCCGGCTGAAATATAGAAAGCATAGTTGAGTGGCTCCGCAGGCACTGGCCAAATAGAACTGTAGATGGCGGCCCCACACAGGCCAATAGCAATTAACGGCAAGACGATATCACAGACGGCTACCAGAGCGCTCTCCTTGCTGGCACCTACTCGTCTGAAGAAGACGATGCCAGAAACGGCAACGAGGATATAGCCAAAGAGTACACCCTGAGTAGCTGTAATCGCAAAAAGTCCAAAAAACGTCAGTGGTCCAAGACTACGACCAAG
>VBJK01000131.1:18604-25530 GCA_005879655.1 Chloroflexota bacterium
CACCGGACCAACGTAGCGCGTGGCCAGTGTGTCGAGAGGCGTTGCATCTGCTGCCCACTGCTGAGCATGAAGCACGCCATACCCGATGGAGAAGACATACGTCATCAAAACATAGAAGACCGCCCCCACAAGCACAGCCACCAGAATAGCCCGTGGGATGGCTTGTCTGGGATTGGCGGTCTCCTCACCAAGCACAGCAGCGGCTTCAAAGCCGATAAAGGAAGCGAAGCTAAATACCATCGAGAAAAAGAGGCCCGATAGGCCATTAGGCAGGGCCAGAGGTGAGAACGGAATGAGCGAGAGGCCAGAGGCACCCCCTTTTACCAGGATGACAACAGCCAGAAATAGAGCACAGAGCACACCTAGAGCAGCAAGTACCAGTTGTGTGCGTGTGGAGATACGAATATCAAAGAAAGCAAAGAGGAACAGAAGAACGATGAAAATACAATAGATAACAAGCCAGTCGAGCGTGATATGCATGTTGGCCAGCAGTGCGGAAAGAGAAACACTAGCAATGGCCAGCGTGACGGCAATACCAAGAGCAAATGCCCAGGCATACATCCAGCCACCGAGAAAGCCAGCCCCTGAGCCAAGACCCTGTGCAATATAGGTATATACTCCGCCAGCGCTAGACATACGACGGGCAAAACGGATGATCACATATGCGAGACAGAGACAACCTAAACATGCCAGGACAAAGGAGAGCGGAGCCGCCGGACCCGCAAAACTAGCCGCGAGAGAAGTTCCGAACGTAATCCCTAGAACTAGGGACAACAGGGCAACCGATTGTGCAATAGCATCATTGACACTCAAAACCCCTTTACGGAGGACGTTCTCTTCAGGGAGTGCTTCCATAAAGCCAAACCTTTCTTCACGAATCAGCTGAGATGAGGTATACGAGCAATAATAGAAGAGAGAAGGAGCAACTGTGGCATTTACTGCTTGCAAGCCCCATCGTCAAGCCAGATAAACTCGCTACAGTACAACTATCAAATTATGACTGTTAGTAGCATATCATACCTGACTCCATAATATCAAAACAGAGGCTGTAACTCCTCAGAGCACCCATAAGCATGCGCGTTAAGCGGGGGTCCAGGGGGCTTCGCCCGTGGCGGGGTTTGGGGTGTCCCCAAAGACTTCCTTTCTTCTCTTTTGCCGCCGGAGGCGGCAGGAGAAAGGGAGTGCAGAGGGAAACCCTCTGCTTAACGCACATGCCTATGGGCATCCTTTATGGGTGCCCATAGGCAAGGGAAGACCGTAGCGGGAATATGGCTGTTAAGAAGAAGTGTTTTATATAGATGCTCATACTTAGAGAAGGATATGGTTAGGAGGATGAACAGGAATAGTATTTTTCTTGTAATTTCCTCAGTTCAATAAAAATAGAGTTTTTTCTAGCTTTCCTCAGAAAAAGGATTGAGATACGATGGACGAATATGCTGAGCAACAAGCGCATCCTGAGCTGATAGCGGCACTCCACCAGCATCTTGTAGACAGGTACCTTGAGTTGGCACAAGCGCTACAACCAGTGGCATGGCATCGTGATACTTGTGCAACCTGGTTTTTTACCACTCATCCCGTACCTTTTTGCAATGGCGTGGTCCGCACAGAGTGTTCTGTCACAGAGATCGATCCACTCATCACACGCATCACGCAAGAGGCACAAAAGCGACAGGTGCCATTGCTCTGGTTACTGGGTCCCGCCAGCCGACCAGCGGACCTGCCACAATGGCTGGAAAGGCATCGAGTGCGGTATGACGAGACCGTCAGCGGTATGATACTAGATGTGCGAGACTTGCCAGAAGAAGAGGAGCAACTTCCCCACCTCTCTATCTCCCTCGTTGAGACCGCTGAGCAAATGGAGAGCTGGCTGCAAGTGCTTTGCACCGGCTTTGGTTTTCCTGAAGCGGTGAGGGAAGTCGTGTTCAGTCTGTATCGCAGCTATGGCTTTGTGCCCAATGCCTCACGTCAGTACTACCTGGGCACGATTGACACGATCCCGGTGGCGACCTCGTATTTGTCTCTGGATGGACAGCTAGCGGGCCTCTATTCCGTGGCCACGCTTGCGGCGTACCGTAGGCGAGGCATTGGAACGAAGATGACTCGCGCAGCGTTGGCAGAAGCCAAGCGGCTAGGATATACACAAATTACCTTGCAAGCAAGCCACATGGGGGAAGCCATCTATCGCCGCTTGGGCTTTCGTAAGGTGTGCTCCTTCCAAACGTACGTATGGATGCCCGTATGAGCTGGTTGCCCTGCATGAGAATGAGATAATAATCTTTTATAGAAAGCATATCAGCACAGCAAGAAGACTTGAAAACTGAGTTGAATAGAGTATAATGTAAGAGATAGAGGCCATCGATATGATTTGATTATTCTATGCTCTCAACTTTGAGCAAAGGAAGAAGGTGCACAATGACCGCTAACCGATCCTCGCAATCTGCGATCTCATTCCCAAATTTTCATCCAACACCAGGGCTTCCCGCCTCCTATGACGAGCAAGCGCAGTCCTGGCAGGTATTTCGTTATGACCAAGTGCAAGACAGCAGTTACGTTTCGGGAAGCCTTGGACTTATTGCCTATCCAGAATCTAATACTCCGACAGATGTTGCATATAGCAATGCCAAGCTTTGGACGCTGTGAGTGTAAATTGCGCTTCTGGCAACTCAAAAGGTGACGAGAAGCGGAGTTGAAGTACGAGGGCGAGAATGGGTTTTCTCCGATATTTCTTGCCACTGATCGTCATTGCCGAGATGCTCGGAGTACCAGTCAGCGATCACCATTATTTACGAGAATTGTCCGATGCCAGTATTGCGGTGGTCACTCCCGCAGCAATGAAAGCACGCTACGAGATGTGGGATTACTTCACAAACCTCGCACAGCAGCGCCAGAAGTTGCCCGGCAAGAACCTGATCAGTAGCCTGATCGTAGCTCACGTCGATGGACGGTATTTGACCAATACTGAACTGGTCAGCCTCTGTTGCCTGCTGCTCACCGCAGGCAATGAAACGACCAAGAGCTGGATTGGCAATGCCATGGCTTGTTTCGACCAGCATCCTGACGCATTGGCACAAGTGCAGGCGCAACCTGACCTGATACCCATGGCATTAGAAGAAGTGTTACGCTATCTGCCACCAATTAAGATATTTCCTCGTGTGGCCGCCGTGGATACGGTTATTGATAGGCAAGAGATCAAAGCGGGTCAGTGGGTCATCCCACACATAGATGCCGCCAACCGTGACGAGACGCAATTTCCTGATCCTGAGACCTTTGATATCAGACGCACGCCAAACCGCCATCTCACCTTTGGACACGGCATTCATTTCTGCCTTGGCGCTCCACTTGCTCGTCTGGAGACCAAAATTGCGCTCACGGTGATGCTTACACGCCTCTGTGAGATAGAACGCGTGCATAGTATTGCGCTGGAGACCATAGTCACGCCCCTGGGCTATGGCTTCAAGAACTTTCCCATTAGATTCAAGCGCAAGTAGCTTTTGTAATGACTCACCTTTATCTGATTCGCCAAACACTACCATACTCCCGCCTCTGAGGCGCAGGTATACGCGTAGAGAACGGGTTTGACACTTTTATTGACACTCTACGGCGTCAAATATCGGAGAAAACCCATTCTCGCCCTCGTACTTCAACTCCGCTTCTCGTCACCTTTTGAGTTGCCAGAAGCGCAATTTACACTCACAGCGTCCAAAGCTTGGCATTGCTATATGCAACATCTGTCGGAGTATTAGATTCTGGATAGGCAATAAGTCCAAGGCTTCCCGAAACGTAACTGCTGTCTTGCACTTGGTCGATTTGTTGCTCATTGACATAAAACGTTATGGTACCACCAGAAGCCTCGATGGCAATCTTATTCTGCTGACCCAAGCCTGTATGTATGGCAGGACTATTACTACCTGCGAGTGTCTCGGCATCAGAGCCATTATTGCTCACACACTTGATCACGCTATATGTCCCATTCTGACAAATTCGGAAGACATACAAGTGCCCTTTGCTATCACTACGGAATGCCATCCCGCCACAATCTCCTCGAGTAATCGCTAACTGCACCTCAAAAGCGAAGTTGCTAAATGTTCCAGTGGCATTACAGCCCATGACATACTTGTTAGTCTGTTGGCTAACGTGGTAGGCTCCCCCTGTAAACTGGCATGCCCTAGTACTGCCTGTGCTATATGAACTCCACCGACTGCTATTTTCTTGGCTGAGAGGATCAATGAACGCGGGTGTACCCATTCTAGAGAGAAAAGAAAAGTAAGAATTATGGGCTACAATCGCTGTGGCTGTGGCAGTAGCACTGTCGGCGGTAGCATAGGCATTAGCATAGGCATTAGTAGTAGCAGTGGAAGCAATGTCGGAGGCATGCTGCTGAACTTGTCCAAAGAGACTCACACCACATGTAAGAGCAAGAAGCAGTATTATTTCAATAAAAACAATAACCCCTTTATGACCAGCATTTTTCCTTTGAGTGACGACGGAAGCTTGGGAGAGATTCGGTGGAGTGTTCTCTCTTGCTGTTGATAGAGCAGACCTTTCTTTTTCAAGCAGAGATATATCCAGCGAAGCAAGGTAATCAAGCAGGAGGCGGTGCATAAAAATATACCCTCCACCAGCCTTCCGCAACAAGAGCCGCTTTGCTGCGTAGTCCAGAAACTGCACATAATTCCAGGGAATCGAACCATTGAGCCAGAGGAGCCAGCGGAGGAGATAATGTCGCAGGCATGCAAGCCATCCGGTTTGCAATGCAATGATCAGACAACTAGCAAGAGCAAAGATGAGTATAGGAGGTACAAGTGGAGAGAAATCAGTGAAGGCCAAATCCCGATCATCCCAAGTGGTTACGGCCTTGCCATTACTAGGCAGTCCCTGCAAGTGCGTAAAAGGGGCGTTCTCCCAATCAGTAGTACGCAGAAAAACAGGAATGACATGTGCCTTCCCTAAGCGGTGGCGTTCTAGGGCACGCTGCATTTCGATACTATAACAATAGTCAGATGCCAGAAAGTCAGAGCTAATGAGCAGAAGAATAATCGAGGCTGTTTCGAGATATTTATCAACCTCTTTCAGCCGCTCTGTTCCTGCAACAATTTGACGATGATGCCAGGAGGAAATCAGCCCTTGTCGATGCAAAAGGCTCAGATGTTTCTCTAGTTCGTAGCGCAATGCCTCGTCTTCACTCGCATATGAATAGAAAACTTCAATGGGTGTAGGCTGGGCGCTCATGCTGCTGATTTCTCGCTTTCATCAATGATAGGTGAAGTATATCATTGCTGCGCTTCCGCTGCAAGCGATTCTATATCTTTTCTTCCATTAAGATTAAGATAGAAAAAGTTATGACATAGGTTAGTTCCTTATATCGTAGGATATTTCTCTTATCGAGGCTTTTACCAGAGGATCGTTCCAATCTATTCCTCTAGTCTGAAGTGTACGGACCTCTCGTATGCTATATGGCTAGAGGATCTGGAATTGACACATTAAACTAACACCTTACAAAATGTAGTATCCTATAGGTATCTAGAGTTACTAGGAGAATTCAGGCATGACCCATCTCTATTTAATCCGCCACGGCGAAGCTACCTCGCAAGTACAAGCAGCCATACGCGACGACGGCCTGACCCCTCTAGGCATCCGTCAGGCCCAACGCCTGCGCGATCGACTGGCAACCGGTCGCGAAATCGTTGCCGACGTGCTGATCGCCAGTACGTTGCCACGAGCACGACAGACCGCCGAGATCATTGCCCCGGCGCTGGGCTTGCCCATTGTGTTTGACGACGAAGTGCAGGAATTTCGTATCGGTGCAGCAGCAGAGAACATGTCTTTTAAAGAGCTTGAAGCAAAGTATGGTAAGCCGGATTTTCAAGAAGATCCATTTCATCCCGCGACACCCGATGGCGAAAATTGGCCCAGGTTCGTACTACGTGTGAGTACCGCACTGGACCGTATTACCCGTCAATATGAAGGAAAGAGCATTGTCATTGTCTGTCATGGTGGAGTCATTGACTGCTCGTTCATCTATTTCTTCGGCATGGATACGCTACGTATGCCGCGCACCCATTTCTATACACAAAACACTTCTATTACCCATTGGCGTAAGGACGCCCCCTATGAAGTTGGACGAGCAGCTCGCTGGCGCTTAGTACGCTATAACGATAATCTCCATGTGCGTGACCTGGATGCCCCGGCACGTATTCCCTGGGAAGCGTTGATCCCGGCGCGCCAAAGCGAGACGCGGCCTGTGCCACCCTCAGCTGCTCCCTCGGAGGAGTAGCAACGAATTTCAGCATGTGTCATCGTATTTAAGTCTAGAGATACATTCTTTCCTTACTGCGTGTTTGTAAGACTATGTTCATCGCACTATCATCCTAACAAGGAAAGTATCAGGAGCATGTTCTATGACGAAACGATGCACAGGACAACGTTTAGGCACTTGCTCTCTTATTGTCTTCTGTACTCTGGCCGTGTTGCTCACTGCCTGTGCCTCACCACAGGCAACCAGCAATACTTCTCTCAGTAGTATCAGTAATATGCTACCGCTTGCCCACAGTGTATCGCTACCTGCTCTCCAGACCTCTTGTCCTACTAACGGGATGGCGCGGGCAGCGATCATGAGGCCACTCGCATTGGGCAAGCGGCAGAACCTTGTCTACATTTACAATGAAGTGCCTGTTAATACCTCTACTGCATTCGGCCATCTGGAGCGCTATGATGTGGCAATGGGGAAGAGGACAGAGATTGTCACTAGTGGCATCGCTATCCAATCCGCTCAGGTCTCTGCCGATGGTCAGTGGGTACTCTTTATCAGCACACCCGATCCCCGTAGTGATCCGCAACACAACGGTATGTTACAACTAGTACGGATGGACGGTCAGCAGCTGCAAACGCTCTTTTGCTTCCCTCATCTATCCAATGCTGATCGCGCG
>VBJK01000426.1 GCA_005879655.1 Chloroflexota bacterium
AGCTTTTCAAGAATATATCACTTATAATGAAGATTATCATATTCTTATCTGTCATTCTCATGGTTTCGCGATTCCTCCCGATGGCGTTCAACGACATTTTCGCGAGTTTCATAAAACAATTTCAATTGATGTTCGTAATCAGATTATTCAACACGCGAAGTCATTGTCTCTCGTCAAGCCTGAAGACATTTCGACACCATCAGGGGAAATCAAATCAATTGACTGCTTGAAATTAATTACGAATGGATGGCAGTGTCAATTCAATGATTGCTTGCATTGTACCACGACGCAAGGCGCCATGATCGAGCACTGTAAAGTTAAGCATGGACGAAAGAAGGGACAACAAGAGATTTGGCAATCACAAGCGATACAGACATTCTTTCAAGGACCTCACCGTAGGTACGATCGATCCCGTTATCACATGCTGACAATTAACTAGATATTTCGCCGTTACCGTCGAATCGGAGCCCGATTCAACCTTAATTCAAAACCTCATCACGAGCCTCCTCGATAGCGCCAAGGCGGACGACGAGGATCATCAAAGGGAGTTGAACAACGTGCCTCAAAACAGCGAATTGGTCACATTGACTCCATGGCTTCGTCGTACTCGTTGGCACAAGACCTTCGCCGGCAGGGACATGGAGCGATTGGTCAAATTGATGGAGAAACCCGACGTCAATGATCATGTGATGTTCGAATTGTGGAGGAACGTGGCGCTCGTGCTGAAAAGTTGTTACAAAGGGGTGCAGAACTTGGAAGACAGAGGTTGGTACGAAATCCCGTATTGGTTGGCGGGAAGTGATATGTCGGCACCGGACAGTCGTCCTTTCAGAACTTATTTCACCGGCAAATCAATCGTCACTTACATGGAACATTGGCAAAAGTACATCATCTTCTGTTTCAGGGCCTTTGAATCGGATGGCCATGGAGTTGAATTCACACCCGCACAACTCACCTGCCTCGCCGAATTACGAGAAATGATGTATCTGCCGCATCCCGAACTCACCGATGATGATTTACGCACAAAAGTCAAGCAGCTCTCGATCTTGTTGATTGAACACATCGATTACGAAGCTGAGCGATCCAGCTTGATCTATTTCAGTGGTGTATGTGGCTACAATGTCGTCAATCATCAATGGCAACAGCCTCAGAATCACACACCCCTTCTCTCTGGATTGCAATGGTGCATCCGCGTTTTAATGTTGGAAAAGGCGGTGCCTATCGACATGAGAGACGACAGGGCTTGGATCGTGCAGAAAGATCCGCTGGAGAGATTCAAGGAGACACGAAATTATTGGCTGGTCGAGGGCAGGCCGACTCCGTTCAATTATATCCATAAGTTGTTGAATTATGGATTCGCCGCTGGAAAAGATGGAACGGCTCGCAGCAGGGTTAGATGGTCAAAGGACAGCAGAATCTTGTTCTATGAAGGTCGATCATTGAAGATGGCCGATTGGGCTCGATTTATCTCGGAGATGATCGATTATCTAGAGGACATAATGAGCGAACATTTGCTCTTTCGAAAGGATGGGACCATTCCGGCAGTGGATTTACATGGATTTGGAGTAGATAATCCGATGAGACACGAAGCGGGTCACTACTTTGCCATGCAGAAACAGGATGGCCTGACAGAGGGAAGGCGGAGAATCATCGATAATTTGTTCATGCAGCCGAAGAAATGGAACGAAATGGTGGACACAATGCATGGCGAAGGAATCGAGTTTCATAAGGCGGCAATCGACGATTATGAATATTGGGTGGAGAGATTCCTGGAGATTTTGTACATCGTCGTGCTCACCACATGTGGTCTACCGGGGAGGACCAAGGAGATGACTTCATTGAAGTTTGTCAACACTATGAACGGCGACAGAAACATCTATCTCGAAGATGGTCAATTCATGTTTGTCACCGAGTATCATAAATCCCAGGCGATCATGGACATGCCCAAGGTATCGCTCGACGTATTATTGATACAGACGATTGACCATAGATCATCCCCAGATTTCTCGCTTTACGAGTCAGTCAAGTCCTTGCGGTTTACCTTACCGATGTCATTCCCTTCCGCTATCTCATCAGCCCAAAAATGGAACGGCATGGCTTCCTCTTCGGCAATGCAAAAGGTCCATTCAAGACCGAGGACTTGACGGAGGCATTCGTTCGTGAATCTCAGAAGAGAATCGGGTTTCGAATGACCAATCGAGATTATCGACATATTGCGATCGCAATAGATAGAAAGTTCATTCGGCCGAATGAAAGGCGAGTGGAGGAGGACGATGACGATGACGATGATGAGGACGATAATCCTTACGATCAAATGGCCACCCACGGCACGAAGACGGCGAACAAGGTATACGCTCGACTTCAAGGTCTGATCAGAACACTCTCGCCTGAATCGATCGACATCTTTCGCGACATCTCCGATCGCTGGCAACGATATTATAAGCTGATTTCGAGGTTAGAACGGATCGAAAACGATGCCATTGTCGACGAAGAGATCGAGACTCTCACGAAGGATGAAAAGATCAGAAATGCGGCGAGGAAGATGTATGGGACATCGTTTAAATGGAGAAGCGAGAAACAAGAGGAAGCTGTGAAGGCTGTAGTGGAGGGCGATAATCCTCTGATCGTGGTGTTGCCGACGAGCGCTGGAAAGAGCCTGACGTTCATGCTCCCTGCCACCTTCGACGACGCAGGGACGACGGTGGTGATCACTCCAATGAAGGCACTGGCCAATGATTTATTGAAACGATGTGAAGAGGCGAGAATAGATGCAATTATCTGGAGCAATTCGGGGGTTCAATTGAATCGGTGCGCCGTCATAAAACAATAACTGATTATAATAGTTTTGCCAACATCGTCATCGTCATCACGGAATCGGCTGGCAGCGATGGCTTTCGAGAGTTTGTCAGCGAGATTTATCACACTCATAAACTCGATCGCATTGTAATAGACGAGGCTCATAAGTTGCTGACGGACACGAGCTATCGTCATGGGATTGCGGAGGCCAGAGGTTTGGGGTTTCCGGTTCAATTTGTCTTTCTGTCGGCAACTTTCTCCCCTCAATTTGGAGAATTATATGAGAAACACATGTTGATCGAAGAGCCCAAGTACATTCGCGACTTCATCTACAAGAGAAATGCGAGATACGCGGTGAAGATCGTGGAAGACGATGACCTTCAACCATTCGCACTTGGATTCATCAAGTCCGCAGCAGACAAATACGGAGAAAATGGAAAGGTATTGAGTTTCTGTAAGACTCATCGAGAATGCAATGGCTATGCCAGACGTCTGGGATGTGGATCGTACACCTCAACGAACACCGATGAAGAGCATTCACAAATGCTGGCCGAATGGAGTTCAGGGCCATTGATGGCATCGGGGTCTCTGGGTACGGGAGTGGACGTCGATTCAATTAAGGAGGTCGTTCATATCAATGAACCATATGGACTGATCGATTTCTTTCAGGAAGGGGGCAGAGGAGGGAGGAACGGCGACGTGGTGCTGTCGACAATAATCATCTCGAGGTCCGAACGTCAAAAGTTGATGGAAACGGACCCTCTAAATCGATCGATCGATGAGAGGGCAATGAGGGAGTTCATCATGACGAACGAATGTCGGAACAAGGTGTTGACAGGATATCTCAACGGGATAGAGCTCGCAAAGACTTGCATTGAACTGGAGGCACAGCTGTGCGACCTTTGTCAACGGACTCACAACAATTCTGCGCTCGGAAAAAGACAGCGAACTGAGGATGATTTTCAGGCTGGTCAGCGGAAGAGATCGCAGGATTACGATCGACGACAGGCTGCGATTGAAGATGAGCAAATGATGATAGCGAATAGATGGGAATATTTAGAAGAGATCTATCGCGTCATCGGAGAGAATTGCCCGATCTGTTGGTTTCGGGACAAGGCGGACTTTGATCACAGGCTCAAGGATTGCGATGATTTCAGATCGAAGATAGGGATGAAGTGGTCGGATTTTCGAGGAGCAAACATCGGATGGGAGGGATGTAGAAACACGTGCTGGTTATGTGTCAGGCCGAGCGATCGATGTAAGATGTACAGCGGTCATAGAAAATGTCAGAGTCAGGATTGCGTGCTACCGATAGTGGCGTTCGCATATTTATTTCCACAATCGGGATATAAAGACGTGATTCACAGGGTGGGAGGAAGAGAATTTCCAGACACGAGAACATTTGGAAGATGGTTGACTGGAAAGGCGAAGGGAAAGGTACTCGGCGAAAATGGTTCAAATGCATTCGCTTGTTGGGATGAGATTATTAAAAGACGGACTGAGTACAGAATGAATAATTAGTGAATTAACTGGTATGATTTGTGAATTTATTAAGAATGAGCGAAAATGATTGTTGTTTAAAATAATATATTAAATTTTCTTTTTTCTTTTTTTTTTTTTTTTTTTTTTTTTTTTT
>VBJK01000427.1 GCA_005879655.1 Chloroflexota bacterium
GCTCAGCAGTTCGTGGAAGTGCTGACAGAGGATGCACCACTCTCGTTTGCCCAGCAGCGGCTCTGGTTCTTCGAGCAGCTTGGGGCAGGCCAGTCACCCTACAATATACCATCCTTCAATCGCCTGTACGGAGCGTTGAAGCTACAGATCCTGGAGCAGTCTGTACAGGAGATCATGCATCGTCATGCCATCTTCCGTACGACCTTCATTAATCGTGATGGTTATCCAGTGCAAGTCATTAAACCTACTATGGATCTTATAACACCCATCATAGATCTGACATTCCTCCCGACATTTGAGCAAGAGCACGAGCTGTCCCGACTCATGCAGGCGGAGGTACAACGCCCCTTCGAGCTAGCTCAAGGCCCCCTTTTACGTCTGACCTTGCTGCGCTTGCGGCCTGACGAACATGTTTTACTGGCAACCTTCCATCATATTATCATCGATGGTTGGTCACAAGGAGTATTTGTTCATGAATTGAGCGAGTTCTACACAGCGTACTGCAATGGTTGGGCTTTTGCCAATGGTCAGTCTCTCGACAAGCGGGAGCGACTCTCACTCCTACCTGCCTTGCCGCTACAATACGCCGATTTTGCTAAGTGGCAACGAGAGTGGTTGCAAGGTGAGGTCTTACAGCAGCAACTGGACTACTGGCGGCAACAACTGGCAGGAGCACCAGCTCTCCTAGAATTACCCACTGACAGACCTCGTCCAGCGGTGCAAACCTTTGCCGGAGCCAGGCGATCCCGGCTGCTCTCCCCTGATTTACTCCTGCAACTCAAGAGCCTGAGCAAGCAGGAGAAGGTGACACTCTTTATGACATTGCTGACCGCCTTCCAGGTTTTGTTGATGCGTTACAGTGGGCAGCGGGATATCATTGTGAGTACTCCCATCGCCAATAGGACACGAAAGGAGTTTGAGGGCTTGATCGGCCTGTTCGTCAATACGCTAGTATTGCGTACCGATCTCTCAGGCAACCCTACCTTCCGGCAATTGCTAGACAGAGTACAACAAATGGCCGTGCAAGCCTATGCCCATCAAGACATACCATTCGAGAAACTGGTGGAAGAGCTTCAACCCGAACGCAATCTGAGTTACCAATCGCTCTCTCAGGTGGCCTTCATCTTGCAGAGTTTTCCGACCTCCAAGTTAGAACTGCCGGAGGTTTCCTGGCGTCCAATCGGGGTAGAGCAAATTCCCTCCCCATTAGACCTCAGTCTCTTTCTCACTGAGGGGGAGCCTGGGCTATTGACAACGCTGGAGTACAACACTGATCTGTTCGATGCAACAACCATGGAGCGTCTACTCGGACACTGGCAAGTACTCTTAGAGGCGATCGTGCACGATCCTGGTCAGACCATTGCCATGCTTCCCCTGCTCACAGGAGCGGAACGTGAGCAACTCTTAGTGCAGTGGAATGCCACCGCCAGAGACATTCCCAGCGATCGGTGTCTGCACCAGCTCATTGAGCAGCAGGTCGAGCGAACGCCAGAGGCCATCGCCGTTGTCTTTGAAGAGACCTCACTTACCTATCGAGAACTTAACCGTCAAGCCAATTACTTGGCTCATCGTCTCCTTGGAGAGGGTGTTGGCCCTGATGTGCTCGTCGGGGTGTGTATGGAGCGTTCTTTGGAGCTGGTCATCGCCCTGTTGGCTATCCTCAAAGCCGGAGGGGCTTATCTTCCGCTTGATTCCAACCTTCCACAGCAACGTTTAGCATTTCTGCTTGAGGATGCTCAGGTTGCTGCCATGCTTACCCAGCCTCACCTGTGCGATCGACTCCCTTCTACAAGGGTCAGGACAATCTGCCTCGCACCAGCCTCTCACTGCGAGCAGACAGACAATCCACAGGTGGAAGTGCAACCAGAAAATCTGGCCTACATGATCTACACATCCGGCTCTACAGGTAAACCCAAAGGAACCATGAATACACACCGAGGCATCTGCAACCGACTCCTATGGATGCAGGACACCTATCAGTTAACAAAGAGAGATCGGGTGCTGCAAAAAACACCTTTTAGCTTCGATGTTTCTGTCTGGGAGTTCTTCTGGCCCCTTTTAGCAGGTGCCCGTCTGATCATAGCCCGGCCAGGAGGCCATCAAGACCCAATGTACCTGAGGACGCTTTTCGTAGAGCAGCAAGTGACGACGTTGCACTTTGTCCCCAGCATGCTCCAGGTCTTCCTTGGGCACGAGTCCACTACTGCCAAAAGCAATCTGAAGAACTGTACCAGCTTGCGACAGGTCATATGTAGTGGGGAAGTGCTCACACCAGCGTTGCAAGCACGCTTCTTCGCCTCCGTTGCAGAAGAGGTGAAGCTGTACAATCTCTACGGGCCGACCGAAGCAGCCATTGATGTAACCGCTTGGCAGTGTCAGCGGGACTATGGGGACAGTACCTCGCACCTGTCTGATGGCTACAGAGTTTCAATTGGCCGTCCCATTGCTAATACCCAGATTTATCTGCTGGATGCAGCTTTACAGCCAGTCCCCATTAGCGTGCCTGGGGAATTATGCATTGCAGGTGTAGGGCTGGCACGAGGCTACTTGCATCAGCCAGAGCTAACCGCAGAGAAATTCATTGCCCATCCCTTTGGCCAACAGGCAGGAGAGCGCATTTATCGTACAGGAGACCTAGCACGCTATCGGGCAGATGGAGCTATCGAGTTTCTCGGTCGTCTCGATCAGCAAGTGAAGCTGCGAGGCTTCCGTATCGAGCTAGGCGAGATCGGAGCTATCTTGCGAACCCATCCTGCTGTACAGGAAGCAGTCGTAGTTCTGCATGAAGAAGATAGCGTCGGACCATATCTGGCAGCTTATGTCGTAGGACAACCCGCAGAGCAACTAACACAACAGGAACTCCAAGGCTACCTGCGCAGGCAATTGCCCGACTACATGGTGCCAGTGGTCTTTGTCGCTCTGGAAACTATACCCTTAACCCCCAATGGCAAAGTCGATCGCCATGCGTTACCTGTTCCTACGCGCACTACACAAAGTTCTCAGGGCTATGTAGCTCCACAGTCAGAGCTTGAACGGCGCATCTCAGGAATCTGGCAAGAGGTGCTGAATCTAGCACAGGTCGGTATCTATGACAATTTCTTTGATCTGGGAGGGCATTCGTTACTGCTCATCCAGGTTCGCAGCAAATTAGCGGCCCATCTAGGTTATGAAATGCCCGTAGTTGATCTGTTTCGGTACCCAACTATTCACGCACTCTCTACATATCTGAGTGGGCAACAGGAGCAGCAACCCCTGCTGCAACCGATTGCCGTGCGCGTAGAGAAGAGAAAAACTGCCTTGCAGAAGCAAAAACGGACAAGAGAGAGGATTAAGCGATGAGCACAGAAGAACTGCTTACCAATGCTGAAGGTATTGCCATCATTGGTCTATCTGGCAGGTTCCCTGGGGCCAGCAACGTAGACGAGCTATGGCAGAATTTGTGCCATGGCATTGACTCCATCGCCTTTTTTTCTGAAGAAGAATTGCTGGCTGCCGGAGTAGAATCGGAGCTTATGCATAACCCCAGATATGTCAAAGCACGAGGCATATTGGATGAGGTTGAGTACTTCGATGCTGCTTTCTTTGGCTATAGCCCAAAAGAAGCTGCACTGATGGACCCCCAACAGCGCCTCTTCTTAGAATGTGCCTGGGAAGTCCTCGAACAAGCTGGTTATAATCCAGATACCTATCAAGGACTTATCGGGGTGTATGCAGGACAAAGTGTAAGTAGCTATCTACTCTCGTATTTGTGGTCCGACCGCACCTTAATGGCTGAAACTGGTATTATTCCAACCTTGCTCAATAACGATAAGGATTTTTTAGCTACCCGTATCTGCTATAAATTGAACTTAAAGGGGCCTGGTATTACTATCCAGACGGCCTGCTCTACTTCATTGGTTGCAGTCCATATGGCCTGCCAGAGCTTGTTGCGCTATGAGTGCGATATGGCATTAGCTGGCGGAGTCTCGATTATCGTGCCGCAACACATGGGCTATCTCTATGAGCAAGAAGGAATTTTATCTCCTGATGGTCACTGCCGAGCATTTGACGCTGATGCTCAAGGAACTGTAGCTGGCAATGGGGTTGGCATTGTCACCTTGAAGCGTTTAGCGGATGCTATAGCCGATGAGGATAGCATCTATGCAGTCATTCGTGGATCAGTGATCAATAATGATGGAGCTGGGAAAGTTGGCTATACGGCTCCCAGCATCGAGGGTCAGGCCAACGTCATTGCAGAAGCCATAGCCATGGCTGGTGTTGAGCCAGAGACCATCTCCTATGTCGAAACGCATGGTACAGGTACAGCTCTTGGCGATCCCATCGAGATAGCAGCCTTAACTCAGGCTTTTCGTGCGAGTACGAATAAGTGTAGCTACTGTGCTATAGGTTCCCTCAAAACCAATCTAGGGCACCTCGATGCAGCGGCAGGCGTTGCCGGATTGATCAAGACCGTCCTGGCACTCAAGCATGGCCTACTTCCGCCTTCTTTGCATTTTTATCACCCCAATCCCACCATAGATTTTGCCAGCAGTCCTTT
>VBJK01000428.1 GCA_005879655.1 Chloroflexota bacterium
CATCCTCTCTCTCCGCACCCAATTTCATCAGGTCCAGCAACGTGACTTCGGGTTCCTCGCCCTGATGCGACTGCCAGAATGCGAGCAGTTGCTGCATCTTCTCGCGGTCCAGTTCCATCCACTGCCCCCGAAACTGGACCAGAGGCGTTTTAGCATTCACAAGTTGCTGCCACTCATTTTCAGTGACTACCTGACCTCCCACCGATAGCTCATAGGAATAGGCGATGATGTTCTGAAGCCTGAGATGGCTACTGCCAACTGCCGCTGCCCCCTTGGTCTTACGCAGGGATGTTTTGAGACGAATCTTCGTGCGTTTGCGTCCATCCGGTGTCCACCACGCCGGAACGATCACCGTGTAGCCCGCGTCTTCGAGCACCCAAGCACTCTCTTTCAAAAATGTAAATGCCTCGTCCATCGTAAGACGGCACCCAATTGGCTGATCAGTACTCAGGCCATCCCAGACCGTAGGATAGATGCGTGCAGCATACCCCAATGCGAGTAACAGATGTTTCTCAAAGTCCTGACCAAAGGACTGGGCGGCTTGTGCGCGAACCTTGGGCCTGAGACGCCAATAATCCTCCAAGCTCAACTTAAGCGAGGGATCATGCTTTGCCGCAACGAGAAAGTGTAACTGCCAGTTGTCAATGTCAGCGGAGGACGCCTCTTCAAGCCGAAAACAAAGGATAAAGCCAGCCTGCGTATGTGCTCTAGCGAAGTGTGCATGCCAGACTAGCCAGCGTTGATAATCATCCAGCGTAGGAGCCTGCGTCTGGAGCGTGGCCAGTTGGGCCGGGTGGAGGCACCCGTACAGGATCGTGCCCATCACCTGCTGATCGAACTTCGCCGTAAAGGGCGTCCCAGTCACAATGTCATGCAGCAGACACTCAGAGAAGTGACGGAGCAAAGGTTCCTTAGCGAATAAATCCGCCCTGTGTGGGCTACTCAGTCCCGCAGTGCAAACTAGCGGCATAGCAGCGGCATAGTGCTGGATAGCCGTCTCATACGTAGCGGAGAGCAATTCCCAACCGGGGTGAAGCTCAAAACTAGGGGCACTGCTCTTAGCCTTCTTGCCCTTCGTCGCGGGAGGTGGGAGTGCTCGGTACCTGATGGCGGGGATATACTGATCTTTGGCAATGATGCCTTTGAGCACCTGAGCATACTGGTACCAGAACAACAGGTCTGCCCCCAGTTGGAAATCCTCAGCTGCATGCAGAGCGATGAAATGGATATCGTTAAGCGTAGTGATCACGTCTGACACGCGATAGCAGCAGATTTGCCAGGGCTTCAGATCAAACTCCGTGGGCACGTCCTCAGCGACATAGCGGTGCAACTCGAAAGAGGGCAACGGCTTGTTCCCAACCGTTGGCAGCAGAAAATATTGCAGAGACAGGGTACGTGCCAGGGCACCAGACGTAGCCTCTTGCTGGCCCAGTCTCTGTATGAGAAACGTAGCCAGTGCTGTGTCCAGCAGGTGTCTGGGATGCACAGCAATGCCGTGGTGTTGCGGCGTCCCTTGTAGGGTGTCGGTCTCTACCCACAGGTAGAAACTCCCTCGCTGGGTGAACTCGTGTTCTTCGTCAGGAATCCAAGTTCCATGAATAATATGCATGTAGTGCTCCTGAAGTACGTGGGGCTATTTATACTCGTGTAAGCAACGTCTATCTCAAACGGGCTGTCAGTAGGAATGGATCAGCTACGCATGACAAGGTCGCGTTACCCCTCGACATAGGTATCATATAGGTGCAAAAAAATATAGCGCTTAATTATATCTCATAGCAGCTTGTTTGGTTGGCCAGGATAGCCATTAAGTATTAAAGTAGGGCACCAATACATCCATCAGTGCCCTATATAGCTCCATTACTGCCCTAACAACAACTCTGTTATATCTCTATCCAGATCTTTTACCGCCGCAACAGTTGCATATGGCTAAAGGACACATCAACTTCAATAAGTCACCAACCGATGCGATATATCGCTTGAAATTTTTATAAATCTCTATTATTATAAATTCATGAAAGTTCGTTGGATGATAAAGTCATATGACACGTCTTCGGATCTATCTTATCAATCTGGGATGGATGCAAGTGAGCACTATATTTATTTTTGCTTATGCACAAACCATTCTCGTAGCTTTCACCTTGAGTTTGTGGCAGGGATTTTGGGTGATCACTATCGACAAAGGGCTTACTCACGCATGGGAAACGTCCTCATCGATCTTGGCTATAGGAAATGTGTATCCCCACTACTCCCTCTTCATGGCTCAGACGGAGTTTGATTATCCCCACTAGGCAGATTGTTAATGGTAGGATTAGTGTTGATCGATGGATTCGCTATTGGTGGAAGACCATTGACCTTCTCCATGCTAAAGACAATTTTGTTGGGATCGTCAGACACAGTGTTCCCATTCATCTGGATAGAGGCTTTGCTGATGCCTTTCTGACTTTGCAGAAGAGAGATGGCGTCAGCGAGAGTCTTGCCAGCGATCAATTTCGCCCAATCCGACTGCTGTGCATCGGTTGGCTGCGAAACCCATATCCCTTTCGCTTCAACCAGCATATTCACGCTTCCATCGTTGACCTTCGTGATAGTAGGCTTGATCTGGACAGCACCAACCAGTGC
>VBJK01000429.1 GCA_005879655.1 Chloroflexota bacterium
CGGCGTTATCTAACAGTTGTAACAGCGTCTCACAATGCATTTCTGTTCTTCGCTCTTTAAAACGAGTCAGAGTATATGTCCCCTGCTGCTACAATAGTATACTATTGCGACAAGGAACGCAAGGCTCTTATAACTTCTGGCTTTGTATTTAAGACTATCAATGCTTTCTCTCGCAGGGGCTTAACATGCTGTCTGGGCACCTGTAAGCGCTGCGCTACTCCCTGTTCGTCCAGGCCAGCGATATAGAGATACAAGAGCACTCGGCGATACATTGGATTGGGTATCGACAAAATGGCCTGAAGCAGTGTTTGCTGCAATTCACGCTTCCCCTGTTGCTCAGCCTGATCACGTGCATCAATTTGTTCCTCCGGCAGGGGCTGACCTACCGCTACGGCAGCGGCACTAGCACGATTAGCAGAACTATTGGTAGCGTGTCGCGCAGATTCAGACAGATTCTCATGAAGATTTACTGGATTAGGTATTGATGAACTACTATTTTTTCTAATATCCTTGTTATCCGTGGACTGATTCGCCTTGTTTACCTCTTTATTAGGCGAGGGATTGGCTGGTAATGGATCAGTTGCAGGCTTCTGGTCGTTATTCGTCGATACAGCGGATCTGACTTGCTTCCAAAATTGCCGGGCGGTAGTGAAACGACGTGTGGGATCTTCTGCAAGGGCGGTGAAGATAACTTCATCCAGCGCTGAAGGTAATGCCGGGTTAAACTTGCTCGGACGCGTCGGAGGAATTAGAGGACTTGGCGTAAACTGAAATGGTAAGTATCCTGTACATAGTTGATAGAAAATTACGCCTAAAGCAAAAATGTCACTGGCTTTTTGCGCTTGGCCGCGCCATTGTTCTGGTGACATATACGCAGGAGTCCCACCTTCGGGGAAGGTAAAGTGACTGGCATCAATGGAAACCGCAAGGCCAAAATCACTTAATACCGCCTGTTCTGTCCCATTGGGCAGGCGGCGAAAAAGCACATTGGAGGGCTTGAGGTCGCGATGGATGACATTTTGCTCGTGTGCATACTGAATAGCGTTACATAACTGACTGAATATGCTGAGTGTCTGGCTAGGTAGATAGGGTTGGCCACGAGTAAGCCGTTGTTTGAGATCACCTCCCTGAACATACTCAGTCACAATATATGGCACCATTGAACCACGGGCTTTATCAAGTAATTCCAATTTTATGTCATCGTAGACGCGCAAAATATGAGGATGGTTCCAACCAACTACTAGTGAGCCTTCTTTGAGAAAGCGATTGAGCGATTCTAGACTAAGATTATCGGTCTTGATCACCTTAATGGCAACTTCTCGTTTCTCATGCTCATCCCATGCCAAGCACACATCTGCCATTCCTCCACTGCCCAATGTGCCATCCAGGCGATAGCGATTGCCTAACCGCTCAATAGCACAGCCATAACGCCATATCTTCATACGGCCAGCCTTCCCTGCATACTTACAATGAATTGATGATATTTTTATATCT
>VBJK01000132.1:0-11870 GCA_005879655.1 Chloroflexota bacterium
TGGCGGCGGAGTGGGTGACTGGCCATATATGAATAGACCCACTAGCAAAAAGCATCAAGATAGATGCTCTTATCAGCTACGTTATGCCTTGCGGCGCTTGACCTCTTCAGTAAGTGCTGGCAGTATCGTTAATACGTCGCCCACTACACCAAAATCAGCGACTGAGAAGATGGGAGCATTTTCGTCTTTATTGATAGCAACGATGTACTTAGAGCCTTTCATACCAGCCAGATGCTGGATGGCACCGCTGATACCGCAGGCAACGTACAATGTTGGTTTGACGGTTACGCCGGTCTGTCCTATCTGGTAGCTGTATGCGAGCCAGCCCGCATCAACAATGGCGCGTGTTGCTCCAGGCGCGCCCCCCAGCACTGTTGCCAGTGCTTCGACCAGGCGGAAGTTTTCGGCTTTACCCAGGCCGCGACCGCCGCCGACAACGACGTTTGCATCCTCTAGCGCAGGACCTTCGCTGGCCACTTCGACGTTATCGAGTATTTTGATGGTCTGTGCATCCGCGCTGATAGTTGGGTTGAGTGTGGTAACTTGTGCTGTACGGCCCGCAAAGCGTTCGATAGCGAAAGCCTTGGGGCGGGTCAGTACGATGCCAGTGCCCCCGTGGGGATGAGTTGCCGTAACGATATTTTCGCCACCCCAGGGCACTGTCACCTTGAGCTGATCGCCGCTGAATGCCAGGTCGGTGGCATCGGTGATCAGGCCCAGATTATTGCGTACCATCAGGCGTGCTGCAATGTCGCGTAGATCGTATGTCGTAGCGAGCAAGAGCAGGTCTGGCTGATGCTCTTTCAGCAGGCTACTAACGGTTTCTAATGCTGGCAACGTCAGATAGTTGTCGTAAGTTGCATTGGTATGGGCGTAGACTTTCTCTGCGCCATATTCGCCAAGCGTGGGCGCAACCTTAGCAGCGGCAGCACCCAGTACAATGGCCTCTGCGCGGCCTAACTTGGCGGCTTTGCCCAGCACCTCAAGTGATGAGCGGACGGGCTGACCATTCTCCAGTTCAATCAGCACCCAGATTGTTTTTGCCACGATAGACACCTCTTCTATAGATAGAGCAAAATCATTTGACATTTAGCTATCGTTCGGTTAGCATCGCTTGTGTCAGAAGGTATTGAAACCCAGAAGGTATTGAAATTGCTCGAACCTTTCGACCCGTTGGGGCTTAAAACCTATAGCAACTGGTATCGCTGCAAAAAGTCAGCGATATGTTGAGCAGCATTGCCATCGTCTTTGATAATCTGACCGGCGGCACGTGCCTCTGCCTTACCAAGCTCCAGCACACGTTCGCGTGCACCAGCTTCGCCAACGAGTGCTGGTGCAATAGCGAGATCAGCAAGCTTGAGTTGGCTGAGAGGTTTCTTTTTGGCCCCCATAATCCCCTTCATAGTGGGGTAGATTGCCTCGAAGGAGCCACTAGCGATCGTGACTACTGCGGGTAAAGGTGCTTCGACGGTCTTATAACCAGTGGGTACAACACGTTTTACAATAGCTTTTGTGCCTTCGACTTTGATTTCGCGGGCAAAGGTTAATTGGGGCAAGCCTAGAAATTCAGCGATACCGGCAGGCACCATACCAGTGTAGCCATCGGTACTCTCTGTTGAGCAGAAGATCAGGTCTGCCTTCTCTTTTTTAATGACGGCAGCGAGGACTCGTGCAGTTGCAAGGGCGTCAGAACCGGCCAATGCCGGATCGGTGACTAGTATGGCGCGGTCGGCACCCATTGCCAGTGCACGGCGCATACCATCCATCGCGCTGGCTGGTCCCATGCTGAGCACGACTAATTCGCTATGGCCAAGAGTATCACGAAGCTTAATAGCTGCTGAAATAGTGCTTTCATCGCCAGGGTCAAGGACAAGTGAGACACCAGTACGTACTAGACGTTTGGTGTTGGGATCGAGTTTACTGACCGTGGTGTTAGGATCTGGTACTTGTTTTATACAAACAAAGATCTTCATTGTTGATGCGCCTCATTTTTTCTTAAAGTATGGCGTGGTATGGCAAGGAGCTTCGATGTTCCTTGCGGTGATCTTATTGTACATGTTACAAAAAGTGCATGTCAATATAACTGGCTAACTGTCTGTGGTAGTGCTTTTTTGGGTGCATGCAGTCTCATCTCGTAGCTGAGATTTGTTTCTGTTGTGTTAGGTAGTTGCAGGTACTTAAGGGACTCTCAAAAAATAAAGTGTTCTAAAAAAGTTACCAGTGATTGTCTTGTAGATCTATTAGTTAATATGAAGATTGAGCGTTACTCGCTCATCCTTGCAGCGATCTACTATCCTCTATGCGGAAGCTCGTGGTGACTTTCTCCTGAACATGTAGCCATTTTTCCTGCAGAGAGAGCCACTTGAGCAGTGCGAGGATATAGTTGATGCGGTGCATTTTGCCCACTGGCACTCCTGCTAAACTGACATCCAGCAGATACTCGATGAGCAGTTCTTTGTCGATCATGCTCTCAAGAGGTGTTTGCTGTATCAGCGCTTCCAAGCTGTGCAGATTCCGTCCCAACCCCAGATGGTAGACCTCGTTAAACCCTCTCTTGCTCTGCCGATACCTGATGATGTCGGGAAGTATATCACGCATGGCTTCGGCAAGCACAGGTTTCACCTGTCCTGGCAGACGCTCTATCCGGGACTGCATCCCTAAACTAAATGACAAGAGACGGGTATCGAGAAACGGATGGGTATGGGCAATGCCAAGGGGAGCCGCAAGTTCCCAGCGCCATACATCGCCTGCTCTCCTCTTCAGTGCGTTTATAACGTAGGACACGCTTGTTTGCTCACACTGCTGATAGCTCTGTTGGGCCTCTTCAATAGCCCTACTCTGTAAGGCATGACGACGAGCAAAGTCTGGTCTGACCCAGCAGGGAACATCCCAGTCGGTATCTATCTTGCCGAGACTTGCCCATCTCTTGCCTGCTGCCCATTGTGCCACCAGAGGTTTGAGGCCATATGTGATGAGGGTCCTCCACGGGCTATGATTCCCCGCTTGTGCCCGTGTGGTTGCTTGCTGCCACGCTTCACCGTAACGATGCTCTCGTAACAAATCATAGAGAGAGTATGGGGGGAAACTATGCATCTCATCGGACCCATGACCGGTGAGGATGGTGAGCGCCCCAATCGAGGCTGCAAGGTTGACGATGTGCTGGCCCGAAGTCATATAGGCCAATGCTGTGTGTGGCTCATCATGCAAGGGTGGATCAGTGAAGCTATCAAAGTCTAGCAGGTCGTCGGAGAGCAGTCGGTGAGCAACAAGCGCTGTTTCGTCATGCAAGGCGCTCTCAATATATGGACGTTCTCGTGCTAAAATGGCAAGGCGGTTATAGACCTGCGAAACGGTATGCAAGGGAGCCTCTCCCCGGCCTGAACGAACCAGATCACGTGCGAGCAGAGCAACTGAGGTCGAATCCATACCTCCTGACAAGTGTGCAAGGGTACAGCCATGCATGCGTTCTTGCACAGCTGTCCGTAGCAGGGTGTAGTACTGTTCGGCAACCTCTCCCAGGTCACTGGTGCCAGGATCTTTGATGTGTTTGGGCCAATCCCAGTACGGGCGGCGCTCAATCCTGTCGGAGTCCGTTTTTGCGATCACCATGGTTCCCGGTAAGACGCGCTGTAGACCCAGGTACACACATTGCTCGCTGCTCATCTCATGCAGAGGCCCTGGCACCATCAAGAATTGAGCACAATATGCTTCGTTGAGGGTGCATTGGGGCAGCATGGCACAAAGGGGTCGTGTACTAGTGCTGAAGGCAATGGTGCCCTCGTGTTGTATCCAAAAGAGGGGATAGCCACCCAGTGGATCGCGCATCGCTAGCAGCTGGGCGGTCTCTGCATCCCAAATAAGCAGGGCAAAGTCTCCTTCCAGGCCTGCGAGAGCAGCCATGCCCCGATGATGGTAGACGGCGAGCGCAAGCGCAGCATCATTGGTCTGACATTCAGGCGAACAGACGGCCTGAAGTTGGGCAAGTCTGTCAGAGCGATGGAAGAGATGACCCATGAGAAGCGCAAAAGAGTCCCCCACGTGCGAACACGTCACCAGAGCACTTCGCTCATTATTGTCGGGGACACTCATGTGGACCTCGAGCTCTTTGGCTCGGCGCTTGACCACAAATCCTACTCGCATACACTCACCTTCTTCTGCGTCGTACTCATTAACACAAGAGTCGATAGGGATTGGGGGTCCAGGGGACGGACCCTCCAGGGCGGGGTTCGGGGTGTCCCCAAAGTTTCCCCATTCCCCAAAGGGTTTTGGGATTCTGCACTGGTAGTGGATCACTTGACCCTCAAGATAGATCCCTCTCGCATCGTTAGCAGAACCATTAAACAATTCCTCCAATGCTTCAAGACTTTATCCCCAGTGGAGGATATCCCACCCTGACCCATCGTTACCAGATTTATTCCATGCGGCCATGAGCTGTTTCGCCTCGCCAACAAGTGTGACTCGCGGAGAGCGATAGGGTCGATGGACACTGTTCTTCTCAGACCGCTCAAGGGAGCCTTCTCCCATCCGAGAGTCGAACGTTTCAAGAGGGTTTTGATCTTTGTGTTCCATGGCAAAACTCCTTATCAAAAAGGAATAAATGTTCGACTTAACGAACTCTTGAGAGGGAACAAGGCGGTGTGGTTCTCACAAAGCACGCCTTTAGCTCTCCATAAAGGTTTTATACATTATATTCCATGTTATAACATGTTTTCATTAAAAGTTCAAGATTTACCGTTTTATATGAATATATTGCTATTAATGATAATAAATAACATTTTTCTCTTGACAAGTCCGATACGCTTGTACTATACTTTCGTCAGTAGCTACATTGAATAGCCTCTCAAAGAAAAGAAAGGACATGGAACGCTGGTTCCCAGGACTCAAGGTGGGAGATCGCGCTGTTAGCCGAGAGAATGCGCTCGTCTTAGATATAGCATACCCGCGAAATCATAGGAGCAATGAACTGCAACATGAGCATAGGAAGACAAAATGAACCACTTGGTTCTCGACTGGTTAGAGCACTAGGTCCTTCGACTGAGGAGCGGCAGGCATGGTTTCACCACATGCAGGAAACACAACCTGTACGCTATCATCCAGAGTCTCATCTGTGGGAAGTCTTTCGCTACAAAGATGTCCAGCAAGTCCTCCTGGATTCTGCCACTTTTGCCAAAGAGAGTGAGCCTGATCCAGCACAACACCGGAAACGACGTGGCCTCATGTCAAATGAATTCACCTCACGCCGTATTGAAGAACTGACTCCACGCCTTATCCAGATTGTTGATGAACTCTTAGAGCCTGCCAGAGCTTCAGGAAAAATGAATGTCGTGACTGAGTTGGCCTCTCCGCTACCAGTACGCATCATTGCTGAACTGTTGGGGCTGCCACTGTCCGGTCAAGAACGCGTTCAACAATGGTCTTACCAACGGTTCATAGGCGTTGGCGATTCTGATAAGAATGAACTTTTCCGCTTTCTCTCAGACGTGCTTGATGAGCGCAAGCGTGATCCACGTGATGACCTTATGAGTAGGTTATTAGCAGCGGAGGAAAATGAGGCACATTTGACACGCGAAGAAATTATCTCTATGTGCAAGGAACTGATGGTGACGGGCAGTATCACCACCATGATACTGCTGAGTCGGGTCCTCTATCGTTGTTGTCTGTACCCAGAGATCTATCAGGCCTTGCGCGATAATCCATCGTTGATACAGGGGGCCATTGAAGAGACGTTGCGCTATGACTTTGCTAGCTCCCACCTGTGCCGCACTACTCTCCATGATACGGTACTGGGTGGGCACCAGATCAAAGCTGGAGAGACAGTGGTAGCTTGGAGGGGGGCAGCCAATTTCGATGAAACGTATTTTCCGCATTCTGAGCAGTTCGATATCAGGCGTTCTCCTAACCCCCATCTGACTTTTGGTTATGGTGTCCACGTTTGCTTGGGTCATCCTCTGGCCCGTTTAGAAGGTCGTATTCTCTTAGAGAGGATCGTCGCACACTTCTCTGAGATTCGGCTCGACCCTGAAGATTCGGTGCAATATACGGATAAGATGGCCTCCGAGTTTATTCAGTCCCTTGGCGTGCTCTTTACGAAAGCCTGTTCCCCTGTCTCGGAGAAATTCAGGAACTCCCACACTGTAAATTGAGAAATTAAATGGAGCAGGGTTTTACGAATTATTTGAGACAGGTGAGTTGAAGAGGTACAATCGCTGTGGTGAGCTGATAAGCGGTTTCTCTTTAGGGAATGTCCGCTATTTACGGTTTTGTCGCCTAATCAGCGTTGCAACGATCACCGCAACGAAGCCAGCTGCACAGAGAGGCAGTCCAGTAGAAGCGCTATGTGTCTGGCCCCATAGGATAACGCCCCCAATCTCCAGCACAAGACCTCCAACGAAGAGCAGGGTAATCGCCAGCGGCGAGTTATCAAATGACTTGCGAATATCCTCGCGTTTGTAAACAGGGGTGGCATCAGTACTCGTCGATGCGCCACCATCTGGGGCTGTTTCTTGAAAGGTAGCACCTGAAGTAGGAGCATATTGTGCCATGGCTGAGCGCAATGCGGCATAAAGAGCTTCTATCTTCTGGCGCGATGCGCGAATGTAAATCTTGCGTTCGCCAGCATGTATCAGTAATTCACGAAAGAGTGGTTCATAGCTCTTCTTGCGTAATGAGATGCTGGTGATATTCAGAAGGTTTATAGCATCTAAGAAAAGGTGCTTACGTGGGAATGTGGTAAAATAGTAGCCAAAGAGACGCTGATTGCTTAATACTACATCACAGGCGGTACTTTGCTGTCCTTGGCCGCCATCCCAGATCGCGGGTTGTGCTATGAGTGGCTGTTCGTCACTCTGTAAGTGCTTGCTTAGACCCTTCAAGCTTGTTATTATTTTTGTTGAGGTATTTGTCTGCTTAGGCAATGTTGCTGAGCACTCTTTCTGTCATGTCTTGAGAGGATTATAGCATAGTTTGTAGGCAATCAGCGCGTGTAAAGAAAAATTGCAAAAAAATACTGTCTGAACGGTAAGGTCTGCCGCTTACCAGCTAGTGATAAGAGATGTAATACGCTCAATATTATATAAAGTATAATATTTGTTTCTACGGGGTTGTCGTAAAGCGATGTAGCTAGCTTTATTCTCTTAAGGTGTGTACCGTAGTGGTAATAGCGATGAGGGCGATGTAATCAGCTCCGATCAGCTTGCCGCCTGTAAATAGACTACATACAATAGATGGAGAGTAACTTGCCGATAGAGCTGTACCAAAAAGATATGTAAAATTACAAAGGGGTTGATATGTCTAATTTATTGGCGGCGCGTGCCCAGATGGGGACTTCGCTTGCGTTCCATATCATCTTCTCTGTATTAGGTGTAGGAATACCATTGCTCCTTTGTGTGGCGGAGGGGCTTGCACTTAAAACAAAGAATCCTGTATGGATGATGTTAACACGCCGTTGGGCAAAGGCCGCGGCCATTCTGTTTGCGATTGGTGCTGTTTCGGGCACTATTCTTTCCTTTGAAATTGGTTTATTGTGGCCGACCTACTCGAAGTTTGCTGGCCAGGTGGTAGGTTTGCCTTTTTTGATGGAAGGCTTTGCCTTTTTTACTGAAGCTATCTTTCTTGGCCTGTACCTGTATGGCTGGAGTCGTCTCTCGCCACGGGCGCACTGGCTGTGTTCGTTTCCGATCTGGATTAGTGGATTGGCTTCGGCCTGGTTTATTGTGAGCGCGAACTCGTGGATGAATACACCAGCGGGCTTCGTGATCAAAAATGGCCGCGTCGTAGATATTAATCCCTTACAGGCGATGTTCAATCCCAGTACGCCGTATGAGACCATTCATATGATGCTGGCCTGCTATGTGGCAACTGGTTTTGCCGTTGCAGGGGTCTATGCGCTAGCGATTTTACGGGGCAAGCAAGGCGAGTATTATCGCAAGGGATTGTTATTGGGCATGCTGATGGCAGTCATTGCCACTCCGCTTCAGATCGTCAGTGGCGATTTTAATGCGCGCTTTCTGGCAGATTATCAGCCGGTGAAGTTTGCGGCGATGGAAGCAGTATTTCGTACCGAGCGCGGTGCCCCAATCACGATTGCTGGTCTGGTCGATCAAAATACCGGACAAGTGCGTTATGCTATAGAGATTCCCAAAGGTTTGAGTATTCTTGCGTATAGTGATCCCAATGCGACGATCAAGGGGCTGGATCAGGTTTCGCGGGGCTTCTGGCCAAATGTAGCGCTTGTGCATATGTCTTTTGATGGCATGGTGGCTAGTGGTTTCTTTGTGTTGTTTGTGGGTATTGTCTTCTGGATCTTCTATTGGATGAAAAAGAAGGCAGTGCCAGAGAACAGGCTGCTGCTATGGGGCGTTGTGCTGTCTGGTCCTTTGTCATTCCTGGCCATTGAGCTAGGCTGGATGGTGACAGAGCTGGGGCGGCAACCCTGGGTCATCTATGGCTACCTGCTGACAAGAGATGCCGCTACTACGGCTCCCTGGTTAAATATTAGCTTCTTGATCTTCGTGCTCATTTATGTCCTGTTGGCCGCTGCATTAGTCTGGCTCTTGCTGCGCGTGGCTCGTTCGCCTTTGCCCAAGGTTGAAGAGGTCGGGCAGCTGCAAGAGGCAGAGGAAGTGGGAGTGTAAAATGAATGTTGCTTTGTTCGCACTGGTCATTCTATGGTGGGGCTTAATCGCCTATGCTGTGCTGGGTGGGGCAGACTTTGGGGCAGGCATCTGGGATCTGTTCGTTGGCCGCGAAGCCGAGCGGCAGCGTAGCTTTATTAATCATGCCCTGGGGCCGGTATGGGAGGCAAACCATACCTGGCTCATCTTTTCGATTGTGGGCGTGTTTAATGTCTTCCCTGCTGCCTTTGCCTTGCTTTCCATTGCCTTGTTTGTTCCTTTTACGCTTGCTTTGATTGGTGTTGTGCTGCGAGGTGCGGCCTTCATCTTTCGCTACTATGCACCCAGGGCGGGAGGCAATTTTGCGCGTTGGTGGGGGCGTGTCTTCAGTATATCCAGTATCCTGACACCGTTCTTTCTAGGGGCGTCCGCCGCTGCGGTTGCCAGTGGCAAGTTGCTTAGACCTGATGGAATTGCTGATGCTACTTATATAGTCTCTTGGACTTCACCGTTTGCCATTACTATCGGTGCGATGGCGGTTGCTCTGTGTGCGACCCTATCGGCTGTCTATCTGGTAGTGGAGGCGAACCAGGCTCATGAGCAGTTATTGACTGAGTCGTATCGCAGGAAGGCGCTGTGGGCGGGAGCCGTCACTGCTGTGCTGGGTGCATTAGGTCTGGGATTATCAGTATCGGAAGCTCCTCTGCTATGGAGTGGTATGGTGGCGCGTGCTGTTCCTGTAGTTGTTGCTACGATGCTCATCGGATTAGCCACGGCTACTACGCTATACATCAAGCGTTATCGTATCGCGCGTCTCTTGATCATTAGCGAGACGGCTTTCTTATTGGGTTCGTGGGGTTTGTCTCAGTATCCCTATATTATCCCGCCACAGGCTACGATCGCTAATTCAGCGAATGAACCAAGTGTTATTCTCATGTTGTTGATTACGATTGCTTGTGGTCTGGCGATCTTGCTCCCTTCGCTCTATTACCTGTTCTCGGTCTTTAAGCTCCCTTATCCTGTACCTGGTCTGAGAAAGTCAGTGGAGCGGGAGAGAGAGGCTCAACAGAATGATAGTGTACAACAGCCTTTGTAGTAGAATATATGGTACTGTGGCCTCGGATGATGTTTTGTGAGGCCACTGTGCTTATTTTTTAGCAGAGGCCGTTGAGTATGTCTCAGCAGAAAGAACCTGTCGGGAGCACGGTTGAGCAGGGGAATACCGTCTCTCAGCCTCCCAAAAAGAAATTGACCAGCAAAAGAGTCACCGATCATCTAGCGAATGAGCGAACGTTTTTAGCCTGGATGCGTACAGGGCTAGCGACGATTACCTTCGGTTTTGTGATTGAACGCTTCGCTTTGTTGGTCCGTGAGCTTGGCTTGAAGGGGCGCTTCGTTCTTTCCCTGCATGCTTCGTCATTGGTAGGGATTGGTCTGACGGGGCTTGGTATTGTGATGATGGTTGCTGCGCTGTTGAATTTTTTGCAGATACGACGCGCTATTGATAGGGAGGAGTTTCAACCGCGCATTGGTTTTGCGATTGTCCTTACAGCTGTGGCGACGCTGATTGGCGTGATCCTGGTTGTCTATCTGCTATCCACGCAGTAGCCAGGCTGCTCTACTCGTTGGTGGGAGTAGAGCGTAAACGTTTTGTCTGGCTGGTACGCTGTTTGAGGGCAAGACGGCGTAGACGGCTAGTGGTAGTTGGACGTGTAGCTTTGCGTGGTGGTGCGACATATTGTAGTGTCTTCAGGCGTGTTGCCATACGCTCAAAGGCAGCCTCACGGTTGGCGTATTGCGAACGTCGCTCTGTCGCTGTGACGGTGATGCCGCTAGGACGATGCGTCAAGCGTACGGCTGTCTCTACCTTATTGCGATGCTGTCCTCCGGGGCCGCTGGCAATGAAAAATTCCAGGTCACAGTCTCGTTCTAGTGCTTCGCGGTCAGTTGGATATATTTCGTGCATAGTTCCTTCCTGAATAGTAGTTATGTGGTACTGTCTGCATAAAGCAATATATTACCATAATAACATGCCAGTCAGGCTACATAACCTCATCAGTTAAAGATCCGTTACTGTTCCTCGCCAAGCACCCGAATTTCTTCCAGAAGTTGTTCTATCTGTTGTTCTGCCTGCTCACGAGCCTCTTGAGTTGCTTTGAGTAGCGCATCGATACGCTGATATTCTGCGAGCAGGACGGCAGAAATTTCGCTTAGGCGCTCATGAGCAGACTGCAGGCTGCTGTACTTCTGCGCCAGGTGTGAGATTGCCAGCTGTTGTTCCTGAAGCAAGGCCGTCTGCTGAGACTGGATTTTCTTTAGCACGGTCAACTCGGTCGTATCACATATGTAGAGCACTACCTGAGGTGGTTTTTCGATCTGTGTCGGCATTAAGCTAATTGTGAATGAGAGGACACGTCCATTTCCGCCTCCTGAGACTGTTAGTTCGACCTCTGGAAGTGTTTGGCTTGTCCCTTCCCTAAGGACTTGGTCAAGAGCGGTTCGGACTTGGGTGTAGGGCAGACCTGGTACCACATGGAATAAATCTTTATGCTTTTCGTCGTGAATCAGCGGGGTAAGCAATTTGTCCGCCGTCCGATTGCTTGTGAGAATCTGGTAGCGGTGGTCGATGATCACAATCCCTGTCGGGGCGAGATGAAAGACCACGTCCAGCGAGCTACGGACTGAGGAGAGAGCTGATCGGTCTTCACATGATAGCGGCTCCAGAGATTTTGTTCCCTGTGGGAAGGGTATGCTTAGCAAGTCTTGCATCGTCTCGATGAGTGACTCCTTTCTCTCAAGCTTTTGAACTGGTGGGGTGGAAGAAACCTGATCAGCCGCCTCTGGCTTGACCTGCTGGTAGATTGGGACTCCTTCTCCCATTTGCTGATACGGAAAACCAGCCAATAGGGGGGCATCCGCTCGTGGAAACACCAGATAGCCGCCCGGCTTCAGTGATCTGCTCATCTGCTCAAGCACATGTTGCTGGCGTGAAACTGAGGCTTTGAGCAGAGACTGCCGATAGAGCAGCAGATCCAGGCGGACAAAGCATAGATCATGCCAGAAATTATGTTTGCCAAAGAAGATCAGGTTTTTGAGGAGGGGACTCAGTTGGTAGCCGTGTTCAGTTTGTTCAAAGAAGCGCAGGGGATCAAGGTCTCTAAAATAGTCAAGAAACGCCGAGGTATAGGTGTTGCGACGAGCGAGAGCGAGTGTTGTCTCCTGCGAATCAGTGGCGAAGATCTTGATGCGCCAGCGCGA
>VBJK01000132.1:11997-12927 GCA_005879655.1 Chloroflexota bacterium
ACCTCTTCTTCCATCCGTTCCTCTTTTCTTTAGGTTTTCAATTCCGACATATCACGCAGCAGTCCTTGTCATAAATATCTCTCTAGCCCTCTAAAGAGCAAAGGACTATACAAGCTTTGCATGGACTCAACGGTTGATACTTGTAATACGGATACGACTGTAAAACAGATTTGGCTTCATTTGCATGATGCCTGGGGCAAAGATAGAGCAAGTGGTCTCCTTGTAATATGGGCAAACAATAACCATCTTGTGATATAATACAACCATACCCATGCCAGGGGGGTATGGGTACTATCTCATCAACGAAGGTGTGGGAACGCCATGACAATGGAGACAAAAAAAGCAGCAACCTCTTCACCAGACACAGGGGGAGAGCCAAGAGTAGATCAGTCAGCAGACCACGAGCAGCTAGCATGTCGTGTAATATTAGACCTAGAAGGCATGTCATGTGCTGCATGCGCAATGCGTATCGAGAAGGGACTGAAGAAAGTTCCAGGCGTAAAAGATGCAGTAGTGAATCTGGCAACAGAGCAGGCTAACATCACATATGATACTCGGCAGACTGATATTGAACAAATGGTCAAAAAAGTAGAGATGGTCGGCTATAAAGCAACACCAGCCATTACGCAATCTCTCTCATCGTCTTCACGTGGAAAAGACGCTGAAACTCAACCAGTGCAGGAACAGGAAGAGATAAGTAGGGATGGAGGAGCAATTGGGAAGCAGTCAGCGACGGAGGATGAGCAGGGCAGGCGCAGACAGCATGAGGCTCTACGTAAACGTAACTTGTTGCTAGTGGGGATAGCGCTGGCAATTCCAGTGATGATCCTGAGTATGTTCTTCATGAACCGCTTTGCGGGAGAGAACTATCTCTTACTCTTACTCACAACACCAATCTGGTCCATCGTTGGCTGGGAGTTCCATCGTGGC
>VBJK01000430.1 GCA_005879655.1 Chloroflexota bacterium
ATTTGAAAACAAATGGTTTGGACCTTACCAGATCATTCAAAAAATGTTATTGGGAACATACCGATTGCAAGATCCAACTGGGCGCGAGCTAGCATCACTAGTCCATGGAAATCGATTAATCAAGGCAACAGTAACCACCGCAGATGAGTTGAAAAACTTATGGGCATCCCCAAGCGCTAAGGACGCCCTGCGAAGACGCAACATTCGGCAGGAAGACCTTCTTCCTTCATATCCCGAAAATACGGACATTCTAGATCAACTTCTTCAAGACGACGAAGATTTACCACCTCCTACGTCACCCTCTGAACCTCAGAACATGCAAAAATCGAAGACGCCGCTGGTCATTAGTGTAAAACGACCTCACGAACCTCAAATCTTCGAGGAAATCGACGTGAGAACAATTAGACGATCAAAACGTCCCAGACGGCCAAAATTACTCGATTAGGAAACACTACGCCATCAACAAATAACTTTTACGAGGGCGTAAAAGGTCTAGGTAGGGGAGACTGTCGTATGTAAGCGCATTACGCTATTAGAATTGTTTGGCGTCAACCGCGCTATAATTAGGAATTGCCTTTGCGACTCCGCGCACGACATGGCAGTGACAGAGGCTATGTAACCTATATATAGAAAAGGCTGCCGGGGGTTAAATACGGCAAGCCTGCCCATGTCCAAGAATAACGAATTATCGACGAGCAATACGTGGCATCAGCCTTACGCTAGAAGCCGCAAACCCCCTTTCTCATCCAGTTGGAACAAGGAGCAATTGGACAGACGTTCAAATTAAGCTATCGATGAAAATGTATGGTCCTAATCTAAATAACAGTCTAATGGTAAGACCTATAGGGTACGTGCACGTTGCACTCCTCCCCCTTTTGAAAAAAAGGACGGTGATTTCCTGATTAGGCAATATCCTCAACTGGTGATGCTGTTGTGATATTCTCGAATCAGGTCCTGGTGAATATCCTTCTTCTTCACCCACTGGTCATGTGCTTCATCCCAACCTTCCCAACGTATGAGATATTCGCGAGGATTTCTCTCCGGTCTATGATCAAGAAGTTGTTCTACCATGTACTGCGCGCCCTCGGGATCGTCAGGAATTATTGGATTGGGTCTAGGAGGTTCTCGTCTGGGAAATTGTTCAGGGTCATTTGGAATGTATGGTCGTAACAGGCTGACGTGGAAGTTCGGGTGAATTGAGGTAAAATCGACCTTGGGTAATAATTCTAGTTTGTAATTCGAGGTTCTGGGTTCTGCCTTGATGATCTTGAATGGACCTAAGAAGCGAGGGTAGAGTTTGGCTGAACGACCTTTCTTCGTGATGCGGCGGCGAATATTCTTGGAGTCTAACATGACCATGTCTCCTACTTTGTAGATTGGGTCAGGGCGTCGAGATCTATTAGCATTACGAGTCTGAATAGTTTTCGCAGCAATATGATTGTCCTTCGCGATAGAGATAGATTCTGTGATCCTGTCGATATATTCCCTAACTTCCGGGAGTCGAATATTATCGATGTTGGTTTCGTCGAGTGTTGGAAAGAGTCGAATAGGAGATCCATAAAGTAGTTCTGTGGGAGCTAGTTCAGTGGTGGTATTGACTGAGTTATTCGTAGCAATTTCCACGTGAACCAGGTGCTTAGCCCAGTCAGTTTGACGACGATTTACATAGTTTCGTATAGCCTGAATGACGGTTTTGTTCGAACGTTCGGAGGAACCATCTGTCTGTGGATGATATGACGTTGAGGCTTGTATTTCAATTCCGAGAAATTTATGAAGGGTTTTCCAGAACTGACTCATGAATAACTTGTCGCGGTCTGATACTATTCTTTGGGGTAATCCAAATTGTCGGCACCAGGTGTTGTATACTAGATAGGCTATATCTGGGGCTGTTGCCGTTGAGTGTGTTGGTTCTATGCGGACATAATTCGTAAGTCTGTCCGTGATGACGAGGATCATGTCATATCCATCTGATTTGGGGAAGGGACCTACAAAGTCCATCGCGATATCCGAAAATCGTTCATGAGGTACTGGTAAGGGATGCAGGAGACCAGCTGGGACTTGGTTATTGGACTTATTGCGAAGGCATTGAGAGCAAGATGCAGTGTATTTGCGGACATCCTTGCCGAGACCGGGCCAAAAATATCTACTCGATAATGCTTGATATGACTTTCCTATACCAAAGTGATTCTCATTATCATGGTGCTGGTGTAGTAGCAGTTCGCGTGTGGATTTTGAGTTCGGAATACAAAGGCGACCATCATGGAGGTATATAAGGCCATTATCTTGAGTAATATAAAGTGGATATTGTTCGGGATTCTCAACTATTGGTTTGAAAAAGCTGTCCTCGTGGTATGATTTCCGGATCTCTTCGCGAATCTTGGGATCTGTAGTAGACATGGTTATGGCATTCACTTGCGCGTAAGGATAACGAGACAAGGCGTCGGCTGCTTTGTTGGTAATACCGGGTATATATTTGATATCGAAGTCGAAATTGGATAGAAAGTCCAACCATCGTATTTGTCGTTTCGAGAGATCTCGTTGGGTCTTCCAATATTGCAGTGGAGCGTGATCAGATAGTACTGTAAAATGTGTCCCCGTGAGCTGTGGATACCAATGTTTCATACAAGAAATGATGGCTAGCATTTCCTGTTCGTGGGTTGGATAGTTTGCTTCCGCGGGACGGTACTGACGTGAATAAAAGCCTATCGGACGAGCAGTTTTCCAATTTGCACCTTGGGCAACATAGCCGCCGACTCCTCGATTGCTGGCGTCTGCTATGAGCCAAACTGGTTCCTCTGATTCATAATCGATACGCTGTAAAAATCGAACGGACTTGGCAAGCTTCTTGATCATCTTGAATGCGTCATCGTGTTTCTTTTCCCACACAAATTCTACACCCTTCTTGGTAAGGTCCGTTAGTATAGCCGATTGCTCAGCGAGTCCCGGAACAAAGTCGAAGGCAGCTAGGTAATTCACGAGGCCGTTGAATTCGGTGATTTGAGTGGCTGTAGTAGGCGTCGGCCAATTGGCGATCTTCTCGAGCTTGTTGGGATCTGCTTCAAGGCCCTTGGATGAGACATAGTGACCGAGGAATTCAATACGATCAGCGAAGAGTGTCGACTTTTCGGGAGATGCTGTGATATTATGATTTCGAAGTGCCTGGAGAATGAGATGAACATGCTGTTTGTGTTCCTCGACAGAGTTGGAGAAGATGGCGATGTCATCTTGATATACTGCACAGAACTTGCCGATGTACTCACGGAGAACATAGTTCATATATCTCTGAAAGGTTGCGGGAGCATTGCATAATCCTTGTGGCATGACGAGCCATTCGTATAACCCGAACGGTGTTTTGAAGGCTGTTTTGTGTACGTCATCAGAGTGCATCAGGATCTGATAGTATGCATTTACCAGATCTATTTTCCCACGAACGACAGCTCTGACGAGGAGTTCCAAGATTTCATCCTGACGAGGAAGCGGAGTGTGATCCTTCACAGTTCTCTCATTGAGTTCTCTGTAATCATGAACAACACGTGAGTCAACAGTTAAGATCTTTTTGGGGACCATGAAGGTGCCGGCCGAGATGTGCGATGACGATGAGCGAATGCGTTTGGCCTTGAGATTGATATCAACGAATCGTTTCATAGCGGGTCAATATCTCGTCGAGACACGCATGAGTCTGTCATTGATGGATCTATTATCTTTGAGAAGAATACGATGTTTTGGACCGCCCTCGAGAGGAAGTTTAGAAGGTAATTCCTTGAAGAAAATATCTGAATATTGTTTCATGAATGCTGAATTGAGTTCTTTATAACGTGTGTCCTTCATGACGATAGCACAACAAGCCAGTTTGACAGTATAACGACGGGTGATAATTGTGAGAGATGATCGACTCATATCAGCTGCATGTCGACATAAGATTCGTACTGTTGTTTCTGAAACTTGCATAAGAGCATTGTCAACTTTAACGTAATGATCCTGTTCAGCAATTGAGGATGATAGTTTGAAAACTACCGAATCTATGGCGCGAAGAATAACTGTGCGAGCAACAGAATCGATTAATAGATTGTTCCTTTCCAAGAATGACATTTCAAGTATAACATCGTGCGATGCTAATGATGCAACCTTTAGAATCGTGAGTGACTTGATCTTTGCCTCAACTGACGATAAAAATTGCAATTTCGTGAAGAGCTCCTTGAAGATGCGTACAGTTTTATGTGAGAGTGCATTATGCAATAGAGCAGAAGACGATGTAAATCGTGATCGAAGAGAGCTGAGATTTCGATTGACGATTTTCTCTGATATAAGATCGGAGCTGAAATCACAATCGACTAGTCCTTGTGCAGAAATTTGATCATCAAGTTGAATTGAGAGAATGATGAGAGGAATCACATAGCACTCTTCAGACTGATCATATTGATACTCTTTTACTTCATTAACAAAATTGGTTTCTTGTTTAACTCCCTTGACTAATCCGCTATTCTTCACAGTGACTTTTGTAGCCCCGCCATTCAGAGGACATTCAGGGTCAAATTGAGTGTGACCAGCATAGGTTCTGCGGCAACGAAAACAGCCCTCATGTTTCCTCAAAAAATCCCTTGCGGCATCAGTGAGAGGTTCAAGTCCCTTGACGGGAGGAGACGCAGGCATGTCGGTAGGCTTTTGTCGCCAGTTGCTGGAGCGATCAGAGTTGCTGGAGCCCTCGGAACGGGAGAATTGAGAAGGACCACGGCGAGGCCCGGAAGACATAGAAGTGGATCGATTAGAAGTGGGTTGATTGGGAGTGGGTCGATTAGAAGTGAGTTGATAGCCAGGGGGCAAGGCCTCTTCAATGCGCAAAGCGCGACCAACGAGGGCATTCCAGGTTTCATCTTTGACAGGTGATTGAGAGACGATGAATTTCCTGATGTCAGGAAAAAGACCTTCGACAAAGTCGAGATCACGACTAAAATTGGAAATGAGGTCCGGAATTTGGTCAGCAAGTGCTTTGATCTTACTTGAATATTCGGAGACCGAGAGGGTGCCTTGTTTGAGAGCCTTGTATTGTTTGTAAGCGACACTCTTGTAATTTTGAGGAACAAAGTGATCTCGCAAGGAGGTTTTGAAGTTGTCAAAAGTACCAGCTAGCAAGGCGGTGTAATTGCCTGCAAGCCAATCATAAGCATCACCCTCAAGATAGGTGGATGCAAATTTGACCTTGTCCTTTTCCGCCGTGTCTGTGAGTTCCAAGTAGATTGTCATTCTGGCAAGCCATGCATCAACAGCTTGAGCATCGCGTGTCTTGCCATTGAAGCCGCTGGGTTTCATTGGTTTTGCGGCCATGTTTCGAGTGACGCTGGGGGTCTGAGGTTCGTTGGTGCGCCGTTCGTCGGGTTGTTCACCTGGTGGTGTTCTTGGTCTTGATACTGTTTCTGAGTCCGAAGTGTCCTCTGTGGATG
>VBJK01000133.1 GCA_005879655.1 Chloroflexota bacterium
AGGGGGAGGCATTAGCACGGCTGAGGTTGCCCCGCAGCTTGAAAATCTCCCAGCAATATGAAATGGGATTTCATCCCGGAGTGTTTGAGGCTTGCGCACAATTATTTCATGCAGCATTATCCAGAAGCAAGGATACAGACATGAGATATATGGTGACTCGTTGGGAAGACTTTGCTGCTTGCACTAAACCACCGGCTCTTGATCAGATCTTCTGGTGTCACGTGGTGCTGCAAGATGGTTCGCAAATCGGCAACCAACTGCAAGGGAGATTCAGTCTGTTTGATGAAAACGGCACGCTGATGGCACAGATACGTAGCGGCGTCATGAGAGGACTGAACAAAGAGCGTGAGAGCATTCTAAGGAACTATTTGGTACAGTCTGAAAAGACAAAAGAGCAAACAAGTAACTCGCCAATCATACGTGCATTAAGTAGCTTAAGTCGAGATCAATGGCGAGATTGCCTGCATGATTATCTGCAACAACTATTTGCTTCAGTCCTGCATGTAGAAGTACAAGATCTAAATAAAGACGATGCCCTTCTGGATATGGGTATGGATTCCATAGTAGGTATGGAGGCCAAAACGAAACTCGAAGAAGAACTAGGTGTCGTCTTACCAATAGAACTCTTGATTACTGGGCCAAGCATTACTGAGTTAACCGAGTCGATCCTTCCGCTTCTGGTGATCAACCCATCTCAAATAGAACGTGAGATCAGCCAAGTACCTCTGCCCACCTATAAGACGGATATTGATTCCTGGATTGTCCATCACAAGCCGAAGCCCCAAGCAAAAGTCAAATTATTTTGCTTCTCATATGGGGGATCTAAGGGAGCCTCATTGTATCGTGCGTGGCAGAGCTTACTCTCCGATGCAGTGGAAGTCTGCCCTGTTCAGCTTCCCGGCAAGGGAAACCGCATAAAAGAAAAGGCCTTTACAGATATAGAGAGAGCAACTGAGGTCTTGAAAGAGGTACTCGTTCCAGAACTGAATCGTCCGTATGCCTTTTACGGTCATAGTTCGGGCGCACTGCTGGCCTATCGGCTGGCCTATAAGCTTTGGCGCGAGATAGACAATAAGCCCAAGCACCTCTTCGTTGGAGCATATTCATCGCCAACAATTCTGCCTAACCCGGTTTTGTCGTTAACCAGAGAAAAGTTTAAAGCGAGAGGATACAATGAGATTCCAGACCCGGAGAACCTTTCCTCGATCACGCCGGAAGAAAGAGAGCAATTCCTTGCAGCGCTGCATGCCGTAAGTCCCGAATTGCAAGCGGTATGGGAAAGCCAGGAATGGCAACAACTCTTATTACCAACAGCACTCGCCGAACTGCACATGGTCAGAAGTCACACCATGAAAGATACATTGACGTTCAACGTTCCCATAACAGCATTCCATGGGGAGATGGATGAGAAAGTCAAGGAGCCTGAAATGCATGCCTGGCAAGAATTAACACAAGGCTCCTTCACGTTTCATACTGTACCTGGGGATCACCTGTTCCTTCATGAAGATCAGGATCAGAAACGACTCCTGGAATTGATCTCCCATCATTTGGAACAATATTATACATGAGAGTGGGCAGCAAGTATTTAGCCCATATATTGTGCCGGGGGCTTAGCGCCCGGCAACGGGTATTTTTTCTACCATTGGGATGAGCTTGGTGGCGAGCAGGTCAAAGGCTGCCGGATCGGCGGGTGCGCGGACCATGACTTCGTCTACACCAAGCTCACCGAGAGCACTGATGTAGTCGAGTGCCGCTGTGTCCAGAAGACCATTGTGGTCAATGGGAGCCATAAAGAGGGTCGTTTTCTGGATCTGCTCGTAAGGACGGTTTAGGGTCTGACAATGGCCGCGCAGAATATCTAGTTTTGTGCGCAGGTCGTCGAGTCCCTGGCCAAAGCCAATGCTAACTATGTCAGCGTACTTGGCCATCAGGCGTAGCATTTTGTTGCCCTGGCCTGCGATCAAGATGGGCGGATGCGGTTGCTGGATAAACAATGGCATACCAATGGTGCTCGTAAGCTGGTAGTAGGTGCCCTCAAATGGTTTATCCTCGCCTGACCAGAGTTGCAGGGCCATCTGTAGAATCTCTTCTAAGCGTGCGATCCGCTCACCCGCAGGCGGAAATGGTAAGCCTAGGCGTTGGTGTTCATCGGTACCAAAGTTTGGACTGGCACCTACTCCCAAGTATGCTCGCCCGTTGGAGAGCGCGTCTAGAGTGTCTGCTGTTTTCACTAGAACTGGTGCGAGCAGCGATAAAGGCCAGGACGCTCCATGCCTCAAAGAAGTCGATGACGGGGGGATACTCATCTCTTTTGAAAAATGGTGTACTCTCTGGTCGGAGCGAAAAGTGGTCTGGTATTACCAAAGTGGCAAAGCCTGCCTGATCAGCTTGCTCGGCAATGTGGACGATATATTCGCCCAGAGGTTTCTGTCCACTGCCTATTAATGCTATTTGTAGTCCTATACGCATATTTGCCTATCTTTCTATAGAGAATGCACTCTACCGCATTGGTGTGTCTCTGTGATACTCTTTGTTTTATCGCACAAATGGAGTGAAAACTGCAATAAATAGGAGGGGAGGTGGACTTTCTGAGGAAAAAGTATGTCTATCATCTCATTTACCATTCTGCTCATAGCAGGACTATTCAGGCCCTTGACCCACCATGAGAGCAGTTTCTCATACTTGCCGCGTTGGAGCCATCTGTCGATGGCTTCTTGCATGGCTTCTTGCAATTCTTCTTCGTTACTCAAAAGGACCATAGTCTCTTTATGCCGTTTCACCTGTCCCCGGTACCAGCTACCTCCCTCTTTCGGCTCTTGGAGAAACCTACACAGTTGCTCTTCGAGTTCTACGAGTGAACTGACCTGTAGCGCTAGCCGTTCCTCCATTGCCTCCCGTCCCACTTGCAGTGTGTAGGCCATATTCTGTAAGGACCGTGCCTCGCACCGATCCTGGGCTTGCCCCAGAGGTCCCTCGTCCTGCCTTTCCAGTTGCACCCAGGCCAGTAGTTGCCGCACTTGCTCGTACAGTCGCGCTTCGTTCCTGGCGGAGAGTACCACGCTTTGCTCGCACTGATGTGTAGTTCAGGGGAAACCAGGGTATTGACTCCGCCGACAATGGCCATTTCGCACTCTCCACTCTCGATGGCGCGCACCCCTCGGTGAATGGCTACCAGTTCAAATGACCTATACGCCTCTTACAGAAATAAGCGTTGTTGTGGGTCCGTGCTTGCCGCCTCACGCGGTGAAATATTGAAACCGAGATGGCGTCCAATTTTAGATGGTACCAAATAACGAGTTAATCCGTTCTCTCACTTCATCTTGATGAAAAGTAGCCTGATGCATGGCAAGTTCTTGTTCAATAATCTTTGGGAGTTGTTCACGCAGAGGCGCAACTAAATGCTCCTTCAATGTGATTAAGGAAACTCTTGGTTTTTCGGCTATTTGCCGAGCTAAAGTCAAGGCATAGTCCTTGACTTTTTCTCGTGGCAAAACAGGAAATGGCACGCCCCGCTTCTCAAGTTCGGCCCCACGATACGTGTTTGCAGTTAATAAAAGCTCTTCTGCTAAACTGAAGCCGAGTTTCTTTGGTACAATGTATGTTGCTCCCATGCCTGGCGTGAAGCCGTATTTCATAAAATTGGTGGTGTAAACACTTTCTCGACTCAAGATGATAAAGTCAGCGAATAATCCAAGGACAAATCCACCTCCGATGCCATGACCTTGCATAGCTGCTATCACTGGCAGTTGACAATCTAATGCCAAGCCATAGAAATGACCATCAGCGAAGGTTGACTTGCCCTCATAGATCGCTAATAATCCCTCCTGTGTTCCACCAGAGGCAAAGTAGTTCTCATATCCGGTTAGGATCACCACTTTATAATGAGTATTTGCCTGGATTGTTTTAAATGCTTGAGATAAGCCTGACATTAATGCTTCGGAAAAGGTATTCTTATGAAGACGGTCTTGCATCGTTACTTGCACAATGCCTGCTTCAACTTCCTGCAAGTACACCACTGGTTCTGTCATGCCTGCTCTCCTCTCTCAGCGCTGCCAGGGAAATATTCCCTCTTCAACAAAACGAACAATACCTTTCAGGTTGTCAGGATCGGTAAACATCTTTTTGTTGGCCTCTATCGCTAATGGCCTGGCATCTTGTAGAAACGAGCATCGCCCCTGACCAGCATCCAACTCTTGCATGTAGCGTTTATATCGTGCGATGCTCGTTTTGGATAAATGTCGGAGGCGCAGTAGGTGTTTGCGCAAGAGAGACTCACTGGCCTCCGCATACTCATCCACTAAGCCCCATGCATGTGCCTGCTGAATGGCAATTGGCTGAGTCATCAGTGACATATAATGGGCTTTTTGCAAGCCAATGCGGCGGATTAAAAAGGGAAGCACGCAGGCTGGGAAAAGGCCAAATAATAATTCAGACAAACTAAACTGCGCCGTAGGATCAGCCAGCACGATGTCACTGGCGGCAACAAAGCCAACACCCCCGGCGTTCGCCTTTCCTCGCACATGAGAAATAGTGATATACGGCCCGGTTGCTAAGCGCCAATAGAGATCGTACAGCAGTTCAGCCTGCTGTTCCTGCTGCTGATCACTAGCATGTTTTGCACGTATTTCTTCAAAGTCAGCACCAAAACAAAAGACCTCCGGCGTACCTTCTAGCACAATAATCGTGGTTGACTCTTCACAGTGTGAGAGGACATCAGCGCATTCCTCTAGCAGGACACGGTTAATGGTATTGTTGGCTTGAGGACGATGCAAGCGCACAAAGCAGATTGGTTCCTGAAAGCGCACCTGTAGCGTTTGATAGTTCATAGCCCCCACCTATACTGACGATGAAAATCACGAATCTCTTCTAAATACAAGCGCGGTTTTCCCTGCAATGAGGCCAGGGCTGGCGGAATGAGTTGGAAATCTACCTTGACATTGCGGGTGCCAAACTTGACGGCTCTACTGCCTTGCATCAGAATCTCATACTCATCCATAGATAATTGGTAACGTTCATTCAAATGACGCTCGATCTGAAAACGCCGCTGGCGTTTTTGCCCTTCGGCTGTCACTACCCCACTGTAGAATTCAGCACAGCAACCAGAACCATAGGAGAAACAACCAATGCGCTTAGGATGCTCAAACTGGCCCTGGTCGATGGTACTTGCCAGAGAGAGAAAAACGGTCGCGCCCATAAGATTGCCAACCCGTTGGCAGTAGAGCATTCCTGGCTGGACACGTTGTTGGAAATCCGCTTCTATTTCGCGTGGCTTGGCCCCAGTCATTTTGCGCATCATGGTACGATGTGCTCCTTTGACCATGCCACCGAAGGGGGTATGGAACGCAAGATAGTGAAAGCTGTGCCGATAATCGGCATCAAGAACGCGTTTTTGGTACTCCAGAAAAGCATTCTCACAACAATCCAGGTACGATAATAAGGAGAGATCCGCATCTCCGGCTTCGCTTTCAGGCAAGGGGCGGCAGGTATCCATGACCTCATAGCCATAGTAGCCATTGGCTCCCAGGTCTACCTGAAAGACCTCGGCATTCTCACCCACCAGTAGAGCAACGGCTCCGGCCCCGCTACTTGGTTCCGCGAAGGACCAATCCTGGCTGGCATGCTCGCCCGCTGCGACCGCTGCGAAGCGAGAGATATCAGTGGCAATCACCAGGGCCAAAGCCCCTGGAGAAACCTGGGCTTGCACAAAATTGATCGCCATCTGCAAGCCAGCCGTGCCCGAATAACAGGCTTGCTTGATTTCAAACAAACGGCAATTGCGGTGCAAGCCTAAATAGTGATGAATATACGTACTGATGGATTTGCCAAAGTCAATGCCTGATTCTGTGCAGCTAATGACTAATTCAATACGGTCTTTCTCGGCTTGCGAGAGCGCATCTAACAGGGGTTTGGCGGCATTGACCCCGTTGGTGACGGGATCTTCATAGGGCAGCGCAACCGCCTTTTCTTTCATCAACAAATTTTCAAATCTGGTTGTGTCCAATTGGCGATGTTTTGCCAGTTGCATGACATCTAAATAAACCGATCCACCAAAAACATTCATGGCTTCAATGCCAACGTGAGCCATAACTAGAATCCTTTCATGGCACGCATAGGAGTTTAATTTGACAGACACCTGGCAAGAAGAGGGAAGGCAACTCAGCACCAACAAATGCCGTTCCTTTTTGTCGATATGGACGCTGCATGACTGCGAAGCGCTGCTGGCCTTGCAGCAATGCAGTTATAAAGGCAGCTTTCCCCTGTCCAATGGCAGAAGTTACACCAAGTCCTGTAATGAGCAACTCAGACACATTGGGATTTTTCATAAAGTATCCTCACCAGGTCTGCGATACTTTTTGCCTCAGATAGCTCTACACGTGGTGTAGGCAAAGATAAAGCCTCAAGGGCCATAGTGACAATCTCCACCCGATCGAGCGAGTTTGCCCCTAAGTCAGCCAGGTGATCATCGGGCTGCAACGCATGTCCTTCCAGCTCTGGAATGACTTCATAAATAGTACGCACAATAATCTCAAAAATATGCTCTTGGCTCATTTCATGCTTCCTGATGCAATAATCTCTACAACCGTGTTACCTCTGAAAGAGGCTCTGGCTCTCTTTGCTCTTTTGACGAGAAAGAAAGTTTCTCTTCCATATACTATTATATGGCTTTCTGCATATAAATGTCAAACTTGTACCTTATATTGCTATTTATGGCATATATTTGACTTAATGCTTGGTTTGCTTTTTATGATAATTGTTAGCTATCTCTGCCTTGACCATGATCATTATTCCTGAGATATGTATTGAAGATATTCAGGGTTGTTACATGTAGCAATGCCCATTTTTGTGTCTTCGTCCACGCTTATTCCTACCCCTGTTAACAGTCTCAAGCATCCTCACATTCTGCGGATACGCAAACTTTGGCATAGCATGAGGGCCACCAAACCATTGGGATACAACAAGTCAATGAGACTGCCCATGAACCAAATTGGAAAAACCAAGATGCTGCATTTAATAATGTGGCACAGGGCATACAAAGTGTTGTCAAGGACTTTTCTACAAAAACAGGATTTCAGTGGGTATCTGCCTCTTTCTGCCATTTTCTGATTAGCGTGCTGGCTTCCTGAGAGAGGCCGTATGATGTGCGGTCAGGTGTATTACTATAATAAGTGAGTTCTTTCACGACATAGTAGTAAAGAGGATTAGCAGCAGTGGTAAGTTTACTTAAAGAGTGTAGGGCTGTTCTCGCAACTTGTTCATCAGGATCAAGTAGCGCCTGTATAAGATCTGGCATCGTCCAATAGATCATGCAACGCCCACATAAAGAAGCAGCACAAGCGCGAACACTGCTGTCAGCGTCTGTATGGAGTAGCCGGAGCATCTGGGTATAGATATGATGGAACATGCCAGGTGTGCCATCCAGCAAATTCAGTAATTCGAGTGTACGTTGGCGCACCCGCGCGTTGCGATCATTGAGCAGTTGCAGCACGGTGCCGTCTTGAAAAATCTCCTGGCTGATATCGTACCACGCTTGTTTCTTGCCCTGAGTGCGAGCTTGTTGCAGCAGATAAGCTAACGAATCGAGCGCCGTCACTTGAATCTCTTCTTGAGATTGTAACAGAGTACGTAATAGCCAGCGCACGATGTTAATACGCACCGGGGCATAGAGTGCATCTTGTAGTAACCGTAAACCCTCCACTGCTTCGAGATAGCCGGGATGCTCCTTGTTTAAAAGAATAGTACCAAAGACGCCAGCTACATATTCCCCTCCGCACGCTGCAAGCGTATAGCTGGCCTGGCGACGGACTTCCTGGACATGTGAGCGCAGCAGGAGCGCCATACGCGTGGGTAGACTATATTGGCGCATCATACGGCGCATGGTAGGTTGGCTGGCCAGTTCTTCTAACGCCGTTAAGACAATAACTTGCTTATTCGCATCAGGATGGAAGAGCATCTCACTCAATTTAGGCAGGACGACGGGTTGCGCAATCCTACTAAGCGCATGGGCGGCAAGTTGCGCCAATTCCAGATTAGGCTCGTAGAGCATACCGATCAGATGTGTTGTCAACTGAGTGCGTTGTTCGTGAGAAAGTTCCACAGAAATTTCTGTACCTAAAATAAGTGTAGCAGCCTTGCGTACCTCGTCAGACATGGTGGGATCTATCGCCTGGATGAGCACTGGCAAGCCACTCTCCTTCCCATTGCTGATCAACGCATACGCCGCGCTGAGCCGTATGGCAAATACTTCTGTCTCAGCGAGGCAAGCGAGCAAGGCATCTATAGTTGATTTTCGTAATCCATGGGCGCTGGCTCTGGCTGCTAATGCCATCGCAGCTGAGCAACGAACTGTTTGCCAAGCTGTAGAGAGGGCCTGGCATAAGAGCGGCTCGTGGTCCTCGTCAGGCAAGAGATTAGTCGTTTCTATGATACTAATCCACAGCACGGGACCCGCTGGTTGAGCGACAGCCGATAACATATCCTCCGGTGATACCTGGGCCTTTTGTCCCAGGTATAAGAGGAGACGACCGCTATGTTCATACTGGGGGGGCCACCAGGGCCAGGCTGGCGTCGTGATCTCTGGATAGTTACTGAGCGTCGTGAGCAGGTGCAGCAGAATGCCTGGGCCTTGTTTGGCAATGCGCCGTGTTGCGCGGACACGTATCTGATAGTCGGTTTCAGGACCAAGCAGAAGAGCTAGCGCCGCTTGGAGGCTCTCCCACTGTATTGGTTGCATAGGAGATTTCCCCTCATCCATAGGACTGCTGAATCTAGTAGATGATGGTTCCTGGTTAGGACGTTCACTAATCATATCCGCTTACTTTCATAAATGTACGAGATATCGTTTTCTTCATAGCTACTCATACTAAATCATAAATTGCCTTCTGTAAATGATAAGCCATTATATTGATGATATGCACATAGATATCTCTGGAGAAACTACGCCGGTTATTGTCATAACATAGCCGTTTTCCCAGGAATATTGATGAGTTTTGTGCGCTGTCTCTTAGTGAGATGGCGGTTTAAAAAGACGCTGTAACTGGTCCCAGAACGTCCGCCGTTTTTGTAGGGAGACCAGTGATCTGGTAGTCTGCTCGCTCTTTCGGGCTAAATATGCTTCAGATAATTCATTGAGATGATGAAATTGTGCTTGTTGGATAGGAATACTACCATTATTTTCGTTCAATACAGAGAAATGTGATAGAGAATGGTCTTCACCAGGTGGTGGCGCAGAAGGAGGAGCTGGATCACCTGAAGGTGGTCGAGTCGGCTCCATCTCGAAGTCAAGATAGCTTGGTCGTTGTGCATGCGGGCGTTTCGGAGGATGGACAACGATACGGTCATGTGGGAAGGGTGCGTGCCTACTAGTCATCCCAGACGAAGGCGGGAGCACCGGCGTCTCTGATTGTAAATGGAGTGCTCGTAAATCCTGGGCCATCAGACTGGCATCACTATAGCGTAAATCGCGATCCATTTCCAGCGCAGTCAAAATAATGCGTTCTAGTTCAGGTGACAACGCTGGGTTATGGGTACTGGGGGGTTTGAGAATACCCTGGGTAATGGCCGTTGTCAGTTCCGGCATAGAACGCCCAGTAAATGGTCGGTGCCCACACACCATCTCATATAGGACCACACCAAGTGCATAAATATCGCTGCGATTATCCAATGTTTGTCCCCATATCTGCTCAGGTGATGCATAGTAAATGCTACCAACCAGCGTTTTGGCGACAGTGATGCGCTGATGACCATTTGCGCGTGCCAGCCCAAAATCCATGACTTTCACCTTGCCCCAGCGATCTAGCATGAGATTTTCTGGTTTGATGTCGCGATGAATAACGTGGCGCTCTTTATAAGCGGCATCCAGCGCATCCGCAATCTGAGCAGCGTAAGCAACAGCTAAGTATGGTGGAATAGTACCATCCAGGTTTAACAGGCTAGCGAGTGTCGGTCCCTGCACGAATTCCATCACAAAATAGAGCAGCTTATTTTGTTGTCCTGCGTCATAAATCTGGACGATATTTGGATGATTAAGGCCAGCAATAATTTGGGCTTCACGAATGAAACGAGCAACATACGAGGCATCTCGTGCGAGTGCCTGGGGCAGTACCTTGAGGGCAACTTCACGGCTGAGGGCAATCTGCCGACTGCGGTACACAACTCCCATGGAGCCTCGCCCAATCTCTACCTCCAACTGATATCCACCGAGTGTCTGGCCAGCCAGTTCATTCATAAAACCTGGAACCTCACCGCAAAATACTAAACTTCGGACCGCTATACGAGTGTCCTTGCGTTATAAGTAAAATGTTTTTACTCTGTGCATTATAACGTGCAGGACCTGTTCACAAAGTAGACGCTTACCAAAAGTACTTTTTTTCTTACCGCCTCCGGCGGCAAAAGAGAAGAAAGGAAGTATTTGGGGACACCCCAAACCCCGCCAAGGGGCTTCGCCCCCTGGACCCCCGCTTAAGTCCGCGCCTATGAGGGTTGCCCTGGGAGGCGGGGGATCTTTGTGTCTCGTCCGTTCAGTCCAAATAGTCTTTCAGAATACGGCTGGCTTGTGGATGACGTAACTTGCGAATTGCACGCTCTTCGATCTGGCGAACTCGCTCACGCGTAACTTTGAGCTTTCTGCCTACTTCTTCCAGTGTATGGTCGTGATCGTCTAAGAGACCAAAACGGAGTTCGATGACCTGCCGTTCACGTACAGTGAGCTGTCCCAATACCTTACGAATCTCTTCGCGTAGTAATTGCTGTTCTGTCACCTCCATAGGACCACGTTCTCTGCCATCTTCAATAATATCGCCGAGGGTATTCTCTTCCTCTTCTGAAAGAGGTGCATCCAGAGAGAAAACTTTCTCAGCCCATATCAGCAACTCACTTACACGCTCCGCTGACATACCAAGCCGCTCGGCAATACTTTCAGGGGTTGGTTCCCGTCCCATCTCTTGGTATAACTGACGCGTTGTACGTTTGACTCTCATTACCTCCTCCATAATATAAACGGGGAGGCGTACAACACGAGTTCCTTCCAGGATGGCGCGCGTGATGGCCTGTTTAATCCACCAAGTGGCATAGGTGGAGAAGCGGAAACCTTTCCTGTAATCAAACTTGGTGACTGCGCGTATGAGACCAATGTTCCCTTCGCCAATGAGATCTTCCAGGGAGAGTCCCTGTCCTACATATTTCTTGGCAATGCTTACTACCAGTCGCAGATTGGCTTCGATAAGATGATTGCGAGCCTCTCTATCGCCTTGCTCCACGCGTTCTGCAAGGCGGCATTCGCTAGTAGCGGAGAGCAGAGGAATACGCGAAATTTCGCGAAGGTAGAGCCGTAAACTGTCACTTTGTGCCAGCGTACTCCACTCTGCTTCTTGTAGGTTTTCACGTTCGGGTTCTACCGCTTTATCGCGGTCTCGTTCAGAGTCAAACATCACATTTCGTTCCAAGTGCTTGCTCTCTTCTTCCTGCAACAAGTACGTAGTAAGATCGGTCTTGGCTTATTGTATCATAAGTAAGGGTTATTGCAAGCAAGTTGATTACATTTTCTCTGGCCATGCGTGACTTTCCTCAATAAGCTTGACCTTCATGGTACTATCAGATGGCGAAACCATTTTATTGCAGTTACGGGAGGTAGGCTACATCGTTGGCTACTCAGCAACATCTACAACAAGCATCATCAGCAACGAGCGCGACGCTTGAAGAAGCATTATCAAATGCCGATATCGCACAGGCGCTCAGCACCGCATTGAGCCTCGGCAGTGGGCAGATTGCTCGTACTATTACCTTACTGGATGAGGGCAATACAGTCCCCTTCATTGCGCGTTACCGCAAGGAAGTTACAGGAAGTCTAGATGAGGTACAGATACAGTCGATCGCCGATCGCACGGCCTCTTTACGCACCCTGCACGAGCGAAAAATGGATGTGCGTCGGCTCATCGATGGACAGGGCAAGTTAACACCAGAGCTTGCAGAGGCCATTGCGGCGGCAACCATGCTACAAGAAGTCGAAGATCTCTATCTGCCCTATCGTCCTAAACGCAAGACGCGGGCCAGTGTAGCGCGTGAAAAGGGATTAGCTCCACTGGCGGAGAGAATTTTGCAACAGCCTGAAATAGTGGGCAATGTTGAGGCTCTGCTGGAAGAGTTTGCACAACCATTTTTGGATGCTGAGAAGGGCGTTGCGACCAGCCTTGAGGCTTATGCTGGTGCCTGCGATATTGTTGCCGAGATGATTGCGGAAGATGCCAATGTGCGTGGTAGTGTTCGTAGCTCATTCTTCCAGCGTTCAACCTTGTCGGCAAAGGTAATCGATCCTGATAAGTTGGCCGAGAAGGACCCCAATGGCGTCTATCAACTCTACTACGATTTTAACGAGGATATTACGAAGCTGGTCCCCCATCGTATCCTGGCCTTGAACCGGGCCGAGCGAGAGGATGTGCTACGGGTGAGTGTACCTCTAGCATACGAGCAGGCTAAGCGCGATATCACCACACATTACCCGACCAAAGCGACCTCGCCTTTTGCTAAGCTGTTAGAAGAGGCCATGGAAGATGGATACAAACGTTTGCTCGCGCCGTCCATGGAGCGTGAAGTACGTGTAGAGTTGACGCGTAAGGCAGAGGAACATGCTATTGCCGTCTTTGCGGCTAATCTGCGCAATCTACTATTACAACCACCATTGCGTGGTAAGAAGGTGCTGGGCATTGATCCTGGTTATCGCACGGGCTGTAAATTGACTGTAGTGGACGAGACGGGTAAATATACCGTTTCTGATACTATGTACCTGCATCAGTCAGCCAAAGCACTACAGACCGTGCGTGGCTTGCTTAAGCAGTATGATATACACGTTATTGCAATTGGCAATGGTACGGCATCACGCGAAACAGAGCAATTCGTGGTCGAACTGATCAAGTCATTGGAGCAGGAGCAGGGGCAACAAACCGAGATCGGCTATGTGATTGTCAATGAGGCTGGTGCATCTGTTTACTCGGCTTCCGAGGCTGCACGTGAAGAGTTCCCCAATCTGGATGCGACTCAGCGCGGGACGATCTCTATCGCCCGTCGCTTGCAGGACCCATTAGCCGAGCTGGTGAAAATTGACCCCAAAGCGGTCGGCGTAGGACTCTATCAGCACGATGTGGATCAGAAAGCATTAGCGGCAATGCTTGAGCGTGTAGTTGTCTCGTGTGTGAACTTTGCCGGGGTAGAGGTGAATTCGGCATCTGCGGCATTATTGAAACACGTATCTGGTATCAATTCACGTGTCGCCAATGCCATTGTCAAGTATCGTGAGGAGCATGGACCATTCAAGTCACGTGAGGCACTCAAGAAGGTGCCTGGTCTTGGTCCGGTGACGTTTGTGCAGGCCGCTGGTTTCTTGAAGGTTGCCAACGGCCTGGAAACGCTGGATAATACCTTTATCCATCCAGAAAGCTATCATGCTGCTCGTTTGCTGCTTGAGATGCTGCCAAGTGGAAACGATAAAAAGGCGAAACCTGCTGAGCGTATTGCGCAGTTCCGCCAGCTGATTAAGTTGCAGAATAGCCTGGGACGCAGTAATCGCAACCGCAATACGGGCGGTGGTAGCGAGCAGGCCGCTTGGGCTGATATCGCAAAAAAGATCAGTGTTGGTCTGCCGACGCTCAACGACATTCTCGAAAATCTGGAAAAGCCTGGTCTTGATCCACGCGATGCCTTGCCCGCCCCCATCCTGCGGCACGATGTGCTCAAGATGGAGGATCTACAGCCCGGCATGATCTTGCAGGGGACGGTGCGTAACGTTGTTGACTTTGGTGCGTTTGTCGATATTGGGGTGAAGCAAGATGGGCTGGTACACGTCTCCGAACTAGCTAACCGCTTCGTCAACGATCCGCTAACGGTTGTTGCGGTAGGGCAGGTCGTGCAGGTACGTGTGGTCAAGGTGGATGTGCAACGTGGACGTGTGCAGTTGAGTATGCGGGGGATTGAGTAAAGGGCGATTTCCTACTCCCCTTCAGCAATGAAGTAGGTAGTTGCTAGCATTACCGCAACAAAGGCCCGCACCCTAGCTTTGCACGGCGAAGCAACTACATACTCAGCTACTGCGGTACCTGCCCAGTCCAAGTGCCCTGGCTTGCAAGGTAATGGCTTGCTTCCGCTTATGCTAGTAGCACTACTAAAACTCCCTTCAAGACGAATAAGTACAAAAGGTGCAGGTTGCGTGCAGACTACGCCATTTGCATAGGTATACTTCTCATTGCTCAGTGTCTCGCTAAAGGACAACTTTCCCCCTTTGTAGGTACCAGTGCAAGCAATGGTATAGGTATCAGTATATGCGCCGATGTTATCTGTTCCATTGTTTGTATGTTCTAAACCATCCGCTCCAGGTGTACAGACCGAACCACCGTTTGGATCTGCATGACCTGTAATTTCCAATGTCATCTGATGGGAAACTTGTTCGCTAGCCTGATAATTCGCTTTGATCGTAAAGCTCATATCGTCAGGGGGCGCACCACTGGGACCCGGCGTGTGAGCTTGACCCTGCGGTACAATCTTTAACCCTATGCCGTGTTTCGTCGTAGAACCACTCGCGTCTTTAGCTGTCAGCTTATGATCGCCCAGGGGCCAATCTTTCGTCACGGTCAGCGTGCTGGTGACATTACCATCCTTATCGCTTTGTGCCGCAGGATTGCCTGGTACGACGTTATCATCCAGCAAAAAAGTAATAGAAGAATTGCTAGAGAATTGATGGCCACTGACACGAAAATCTGTGCCAGTCGAACCTGTCTGGACCGCATTGGCCTGATATTGGCTGTTCACGCTAATAGAGGGCTGAGGCCGCGTGATGATGTAGACGAAGATGCTAGCACCCGCTGTTCCCAAGACAACGAGAACTATGACTGCGATGAGCAGGATCTTCAATGGATTCTTCGTCTTGGGCTGTTCAGGCGGTCGTGGCTGCATATACATTGGCTGCTGACCCGTCTGCCCCGCTGGATACATTGGCTGCTGACCCGACTGCCCTGGTGTGTATATTGGCTGCTGGCCCGACTGCCCCGCTGGATACATTGGCTGCTGTCCAGGTTGAGGGACTGGTGGATACATCGGCTGTTGTCCGGGTTGCTCGTAAGGAGGTGGGGAATAGTTAGACATTTGTGTCTCTGTCGCGATATATGGAGGAGGCATAAACCCTGGTTGCTGGACACGAAGCGTTGATAGGTAATCTAATTGTTCGTTGGAATAGTTAGCCCCACTGCCACCATAGCTAGTAATGGTATTGCTGGGAGGTAGGGACCTAGCACGCACGGTGGAAACATCAGCAATTGGTGTGTCCGCCGGAGAAGGACCTGTTGCCCCGGTTCCTGGTGCAAGACTATAGGAATGAGGTGGCACGTTGGGCGATAACCCACCCGACATTGCCGGGCTTGAGCGCATGGCTTGCTCTAATGCGCTAGCGAAGGCTTCTATACGGCTGAAGCGCTGTTGCGGATCTTTCGCCATTGCCATGAGTATAACATCTTCAACAACAGATGGAAGAGCTGGTACCTTTTCGCGCAAGGATGCAGGACTGGCAGAGATCTGTTGAGAAACAACTTCCATATACGAGCCATTGAAAGGGCGCATACCAGTCAGCCATTCATAGACGACAATAGCTAGAGCATACTGATCACTGGCCGGGGTTGTATTACCCTGTATTTGCTCTGGGGCCATATAGACAACGGTGCCAGTAGGGTCCCACCCGCTCTCCTGATTTCCTCCCTCATACATGCGTGCGCTCTGCGTCAAGACGGCAATGCCAAAGTCACTGAGCAGAATCTGGTTGTTATTACCCACCAGCATGTTTTCCGGTTTGATATCGCGGTGGATGAACTTTTGATCGTGAGCATACTGTAAAGCAGAAGTCACTTGCTTGACATAAGAGACCACAACATTGATTGGGACCTGTGTACCACGAGGATGGCGCTGGCGCAAGGTGCCATTAGGAGCATATTCCATCACAAGAAAAGGCGTAGTACCTTCTACACCAAATTCGAGGACATGGATAATACTCGCGTGATTTAGATAAGCAACTGTACGAGCTTCATTACGGAAGTTTTCTATATTTTCATCGACTAACTGCGTACGCAGTACTTTAATAGCTGCTAACCTATTAAGGTGAATATGTTCCCCTAAATAGACATCGGCGAAGCCTCCCTGCCCTAGCAGACGAACGATTTTATAGTTCCCAAGCCGTTGTCCTGCACGATCAGTCATGTCATCACAGTCCTTTTCAAGAAGTAAGGTACTTCCCAAGATTGCGAGTTCAATGTACACTTACGTATATTTAATGAAGCCTAGCGGATATAATGATGATTACAGCCTTAGATGCTACTATTCGACTCTGAAAGTTGCATGTTGCTATTGTATCACGGATTGGTACTGCTTGACAGTTGACAGAGGGAAAAAAATCGTCTCAGTATAAAAATCGATTTGTTGCGTGGTGGTTTTGGGAGTATAAATGATGGGTGAAGATTGTCTATTCCAAAAGCGAGCACTCTGAGTTATTTTGCCTCAGCGGGCAGAGCACCAGCGGGCAGGGTACCCATAAAGGATGCCTCGCTGGTGCCCTAACCGCTGCCCGCTCACTTTGCTCTCTTCCCCAGTTCCTCCACCAACAACGGCAACAGCACATGCACATCCCCAACCACCCCTAGATCCGAGTAGCGAAAGATCGCCGCCCGTTCGTCATTATTGATCGAGACAACATATCCCGCCCGGCGAATCCCCGCAATATGCTCTATCGCCCCACGAACGCCGAGCGCAATATAAAGGTGCGGCGAGACTGCACGCCCAGTAAGTCCAATCTGTGCTTGCTTAGGCAGCCACCCCTTGTCGGTGACTGCTCTGGTTGCACCAATGCCAGCATCCAGCAGTTTGGCTAACTGGTAGAGCGGCTCACAGGTGGCAGGCTCGCCTATCCCTAGACCGACACCTAGTATAGTATGCGCCGACTCCAGTCCAGCAACGCCTGTATCGTACAACTCTTGTCCGATAATCTGTGTGCGAATCTGCTTAGCAATGTGAGGAACTAACAGCCGTTCAATAACCGGCTCTTGTGTAAAATCCGGTTGTGCAGATGCAAACAGACCAGGGCGCAAAGTGGTCAGCACCGGAGTGGTATCCGAGACAATGAGTGAGATAATATCACCCCCAAATGCTGGCTTATACTGCACAATGCGCTGGTGCTCATCAATAGAGATAGCGATACAATCACCTGCTAGTCCAAGTTGCAGACGAGCCGCAACACGCGGGGCAAGATCGCGGCTATTGACCGTCGTACTAAACAGAACGACAGCAGGCTGATAGCGTTGAATGGCTGCTGTCACTGCCGCTGTATATCCTTCTGTCGTGTAGTTTTGCAAGCAAGGATCTTCAACGATATACACACGTTCTGTACCATAAGCAGCCAGTGTTTTGGCTTGCGTAGCGATACCTGGCTCTCCAATAAGCAAGGTAGCCAGCTCCCCCTGTAGGGCAGCTGCCAGCTCATTGCCTTTGCTCAGTAATTCTTTCGTGACTTGACATATACCACGTGTGTCACACTCCGCAACAACCCAGACAGCTCTGCCTGGCAATGGTACCCCCTGACGACGCGGAGCAGATCCTAGCGCTGAGGCTACAAGTTGTAGAGTGGTATGTGGAGCAAGTAATTGATGTGCTTCCAGATCTTCTATCAATAATGCAACTGCCCTGGCCGGATCACTTTCGGCGATCATGCGTGCGGTACGAGCACGAGCATCGGGAGCTGCCTCCGCTACCCAGGTGGGAGAACCCTTTTGCCCAACGCTATGGGGATCAAGACCAAGATCTGCTGCTGTGATAAGCTGAATACGTTTGTCGGCTTGCTCATCTGCTTCACATAGCGCGCGCTCGTCGGGCCAGATCCCCTCATTCAAGCGCTCGACCGTCGTTATTAACGCTGGCAGTGGCATGAGCAGTGTCTCGTTTCCGCTCTCTGTTTCGCGTTGAGCAATGACTGTGTATTGCTGATGCTGCTGTTGTACAGTGATTTTTTGCGCGGCACTCACTTGCGGGAGGTACAGGATCTCGGCGATTTGTGGTCCAACCTGCGCGGTCGCAACGTCAAGACTCTGGCGACCGCAGAGGATGAGATCGAAGGTCGGCACAACGCGCTGGATAGCAAATGCCAAAGCCTGAGCAGTGGCCATCGTATCTGCCCCTGCAAAGGCATGGTCATGCAAATGAAGTGCTCGATCGGCTCCCATCGCCAGAGCGGTTACTAGTACTTCACGTGCTGGCGGAGGCCCCATAGTAACGGCAATAACTTCTCCACCGTGCATATTACGTAAGTGGATTGCCTCCGTCAGTGCATAAATATCCAATTCATTCATTGCTAAGGGGATACCTGCTTGCAGAAGATGACGTGTCTCTGTATCAAAGCGAAGCCCTGACAGGAGTGATACCTGTTTAATACAAACGACGATAGTCAACGATCCCATGCTATCGTGAGTTTGAGGCTGCTCCATCATCGAGGAAAACTCCTTTGTTCCTGCGTCAATAGGACCATAAATATTACTTTTGGGCTATCAGTCCCATAAATATGAACTGCCTTCATTGCCGTTCCTTTCTACGTTTATACCGTTTCCATGTGAATCGTAACAACTGTATACTATAGGGGATTTCAGTTCAAAAAAACACATGCTTTTTTTCCTATCCTATCCTCCTCCCTTCATATGGCGACGATGCCATTGGGATTGGAGTTGGCGAGCGAGCTAGGCTGGGGATTGTAGTACTATACTGCCTGATAGATAAAATCCGGCTCTTTGCTCATCAGTGGTGATTGTCACATTTTGAGCAAGGGCATACGTATTAAAAATAGAAAGATGTCCCAAAACGCTGCATTTCGAGCGTTTGCCTTCGGTCTTGTGCTCGTTTCTCTTGCTTGTATCTCCGCATAATGATATATGTAGAAATGTTATGATCACCGATGGTAATGAGAAGAAAGTACTTACTATAGTGCCCTCGGATAGCCTGGGCTGTAAACTATCTCTTGAGTGTCCGTCTGAAGATGCGCTTGTTTTTTTCATGTATCTTTTTATGGTCT
>VBJK01000431.1:0-4355 GCA_005879655.1 Chloroflexota bacterium
CATCTACGAGCTATCTTGTGTTGTGCCCCTGGCGCAATGAATTGCGCATCTACGAGCTATGCTACTCCTCTCCTCAACGCGAAAAAATGACATGCACCTCCTTGCACTTGCACCAGACCGTTTGCACTTCGCCGCTCATTATGCTATATTGACACCAAGTATCAATATCGTAGCCACTGCGAGCATAAGGATAAGTTACTTATGATATCCCAGACGCAAAAAATATGGTTGCAAGCCCTCACACGAGATCTCGGCTATACAGTACGGGTAAAAGGTTCCCAGATTGAAGTGAGAGGCCGTCAGGGAACATATCTCTTCCGCAATAACGAAGTTGGCTATCACGTTGCAATGGCGATGCTCAGAGGCTTGAAAAGCAAGGTGATGCGAACTTCAGAATGACTGCTTGTAGATGTTCTTTACGCAAGACACCTCAAGGATTGCTCGGTACACAAGATCCCCCCTCAAGGATTGATCGGTTGGTACTCGAAACTTGGGCCAGCTTTCAGACCATTGTCCAGATCAATATTCATAAGCTCCAATGCTTGGAGTTTGAGTGATGCCATCAAACCAATTGCATCCCCCAGCTGGCCAGGACTTCCATTGAAGGTGATATGCAGTGTCTTTAAGAGACTTGTATAAGTATAATTGAATGTGTTACACGCGTAGCGAGCTTTGGAACCGGCGGGATAATTGGCTGCTTTTGGATTTTCGACCACTGCTAAGACCCCAGGCGCGTCGAATGGTATTGGCGGTGGTCCATATGTGTACATTTGGTTATCTGGAGCATGGGGAGGGGCATGAGGGTTAGGGATGAGCGTTTTGCCCTGTAGGAGGTTCATCTGCTCTGAAGTCATCGAAGATCAATAGGCTGATGAAGTGCCAGGGATTGGGCGAATTATTCCCTCTGAATGCAAAACTTTCCGCCAGGACTGGTCTGACACCATAGACTTGTCCATCTACGTAGCCACGTGGGTTACGCGGGCTATAGCCCTTAATCACGAAGGTAGCGACTCCGTCCATGTCCGCAACAACGCCTGGTGGGTAATTGATGGCGTCAACTGGCCGCGCTGGTACTAGCTGTGCCCGACCACCTTGGAGCTGGCCAGCATCGAAGATCAGCAGTATCTGTGCTCCGGCATATGGCTGACCAAAGCGCGTCGCAAAGAGCCGTACTTCGGTTTGTTCACCCGGATTCAAGCGAAACACAAACTGGTCAGCTCGGACGTACAGTCCATCCACAGCCTCCTCCATTGCCGGAGCCGGGTGGGTCTCAGCATCTGGGAGGCGCAACGTCAGGGGATTTGTCGCTATAAGATCAAGTTCCTGCTTGGTCAAGCTGCGATCGCTTGGCAGTGCTACGACACCTGCCGTGCTCTCATACCATCCTTGCTCAGTGTACGCAATAGAGCCAAGGGACAACTCTTGCACAGCATCAGGATTCTCATCAGACGGCAACTTACAGATCATTGACAGCTCTCCCTGGTTCACAGGTGGACCACCGGGCTGTGTTGTGGGAAGCGCATTACCGAGATCAAGGAAGACCTTCCCAACCTTGCGATCGACAGCTGCAACGCAAAAGTTGATTCTGCTCTGGGTAGTTGAACCTCCAATGGGCGGCATAAACTGCCTTCCTCTGACAAGATGCCTTGGCTCATCGGCTGTCGCAGGTCCTATGGTGCCCACGATCCGGCCTTTCGTGAACTCTGGGGATTGTGCATCTAAATTATAGCCATCAACGTTGAATTTGATGGAAAGCAGACCATCCCGCGTCGCATCCCGTAGTTCCTGCAAGAAAGGCGACCGCTCAAGTTGCCCCCATTCCAAATCACAGAGTACGGACTGATACATCGCCCCAATGCCGATATCACCACCACCGCCGCTTATAGCCCGGTTCCAAAGGTCTGTAAAAGATGCCGTTGCATACTGCCCTCGTAGCAGCGTCATCCCAGCGCTGTCGCATTCTCTGAGGCGAAGCATCATCGCGCTTGTGTCTATCCTCCCTCTACCAGTCAACGACACATCAATACTTTTTTAGTACTTCACTATTTGAAACTTACTTGCTTTCTGTGAAGAAATTGTGACAGCTTCTCCTAAGTTCGGCACCATCCTCTAAGTGGGAACACAAGCGCAGTGTCATGTCACAGGAATACAACCAATCGAGCAACGAATATACTCATCACTATAGCCGAAACCTGAACCGGGCACACTCGCAATACCTGTCTTCTCAAACAGCGAGAAGGCATCTTCACCCGCTGCCAGCTTGCTCCAATTGTAGACCGTGGCATCATCATCCAGGTAGATTTCGATGAAAAGATGCTGCTGAGCGTTGATGTCGCGTAGTTGTGCGATCAAGCGTTGGCGACGCAAACGATAGAAGTTGCGTAGTTTGTCCATCAGCCAGGGGCGCTCCTGTAGCAAACGATGGTATGCCATGAAGCGTAGCTGCCACTCGCCGGGTAGTGTCGCCGTACTATTCGACCAGCTGGGCGAGATTGCCGTAGCGATCTTTGGATCACCACACACAACCCAGCCGAGCCGTTCACCCGTCAAACTACACGTCTTCGAGTAGCTACTGACGAGAATGGTGTGCTGCCACACATCGGCTGGCATGAAGGTTGTCATACGTGCTAGGTCATCGGCGGGCTTGCCCGTACCAATGTAAGCGAGGTCTGCAAGCAGCAGTATTGGTCGTCCATTCTCCCGATAGTGGCGCAAAACAGTATGCAGTGCATCCAGCTCGTTGGCGCTATAGGCAAAGGTGGTGGGATTATTCGTGACGGTCAGGTAAATGAGCTGGATATTAGGTGATGCTTGCAGCTGCTGGTCAAGCTGCTCGGCAGTGAGTTTGAAGCGATCCTCTTCACGTGTGGGGAAGCAGTGCAACTGATAACCATAGGAGCGCGCTTGCCATTCGGGAACTGCAAAACCTGGTTCAGGGAATAGGATACCAAAGTTGGGGATGTTTTGTGCACGATACCTATGGGCGAGGCCCCGCAACACTTTATCGATGCTATCCATCGCGCCAAGTCCCAGGTAAAGCTGCTCCCATGTCGTGGGCAAGCCCCATTGTTGCTGCATGTATTGCGCGAGCCACTCACGCAGTAAGGGATTGCCCATGCCATAGATATCGTACATACGCGGATCATAGTTGTGTGCTAGCAAGAGCCGTTCGCACTCCATCATCTGCTGACGTAACCAGAGGTAAGTCTCGCCAGTTGCCGTATAGCCGCAGAGCTGTTCGCCAGGGAGCGCGATACCAATTTCATCGGCCAGCAGGCGGTAATCGTTGGGACCACCCGCCGTTCCTTCACATTCGGTAATCTGCCGCAGATTCACATCGCCAATAGTACGATTGACAATCTCGGAGCGAATAACCTCCTGCGCAATATTACGCTTGCGGCATTCCAGTTCGAGTTCGGCGACGAGGCGGGCCATGAGACGAATCGGGCCTGGATCTTCTTGTATATGGGGACGATAGAGGCGAAGTAGTTCGCTACGCAGCTGTCGTAGAACGCTACGTTGTTCTTGTAGTGGTGGAACAGCAGTTGTAAGCAAGTCCACGGAGTCATTGTGGATGATCACCTGTTATACTCCCTTTCTGAGCGCGACACAGCGCACATCTTTCTCTACAGGAGCGGTATGGTCCACCTTGACCAACCTTCGATACTACAAGTGTAGCATATGAAGAGCATTGCTACAAGTTGAGTCTGTGTAGAGCTGGGCAAGATAGGCACGAATGTACTCATCCTCTTTTTGCCGACAGCGCCGACAGTGATAGCAAGCAGGAATGCAATTGGTAGCAGTCGTTCCGCCTTGAGGGAGTGGAACATAGTGGCTCATGATCTGAAAGGGCTTTATCTGGCAATAGGCGCAATACCAGTGGAAATAATGTAGCGTTTTTAACCACTCAACCAGCGTCAGTGTGGCCTCGGCGCGCAGACTATGTGCACGGAAGCACTCGCTCTCAACACGTTCTAGCTCTTGAATGAACAGCAAATAATTCTCTTCGGTTCTTGCGAGTTGCCGAATAGTACTGCGTCTCTTTCTATGACTTAATGTCCACTCTGCCACCTCCAAAAGCGTCCTTGCATCTTCTAGTGTCATTGTACAACCTCTTCTCGTTAAGCAATGAGCACCGTGTCTCTCCCTGACCAGTGCTCAGCAAAAAAGCGGGGTTCAAAGGGGCAGCAAGCCCCTTTGGGGGGTCTGGGGTCTTCCCAGTTTTCATCTCTTTTGACACCCCGCACCCCGGTAGGGCATCCACAAGGGACAAGACCATACAAATAAGGGGTCCGCAGGGCACCCACAAGGGACAAGACCATACAAATAAGGGGTCCGCAGGGCACCCCACAAGG
>VBJK01000431.1:4693-8937 GCA_005879655.1 Chloroflexota bacterium
GCAGGGCACCCACAAGGGACAAGACCATACAAATAAGGGGTCCGCAGGGCACCCACAAGGGACAAGACCATACAAATAAGGGGTCCGCAGGGCACCCACAAGGGACAAGACCATACAAATAAGGGGTCCGCAGGGCACCCACAAGGGATGCCCCTACAATGGTACGGATCAGTCTCCCAAGCGCGTTCGTACCCGTGTCGCGGCATCCCTTGTGCCTGCCCATAGGCATGCGCGCTAAGCGGGGGTCCAGGGGGCTTCGCCCCCAGGCGGGGTTTGGGGTGTCCCCAAGCTCTCCCTTTCACTCCTCTCGCCGCCGCAGGCGGCGAAGAAAAGAGGTATTTGGGGACACCCCAAACCCCGTCAAAGGGCTTGCAGCCCTTTGCAATCCTGCTGTCAAGCGTTAGGTTGATGCATATTGGGCATCCCTTGTGCGTGCCCTGCCGAGGTGTGGGGGCTGCTAAAGTCCACGCCTATGGGGTACTTAGCTACTCTTTATAAGGCTTTTTCTTATTGTAGCAGGAATAATTACAGAGAAACAAGTAATCAGCTGTTTTATGCTATTCACCTACTATCTTGACAATAACCCGCTTATCACGTTGTCCATCAAATTCCACATAGAAGATCTGTTGCCAGGGACCTGAGTCAAAATGGCCGTTCGTAATAGGTATCACGACTTGATGATGGAGCAGCAAATTTTTGAGGTGAGCATCGGCATTGTCTTCGCCGGTCTGATGGTGCTGGTAATTGGGATCTTCGGGAGCAACTTTCTCAACCCACTGCATAATATCTTTCCATAACCCCGGCTCATAGTCATTGACGATGACCGAGGCAGTGATGTGCTGAGCAGATACCAGCGCCAATCCCTCTTTGACGCCACTTTCGCGGATGACGTGTTCTACCTGGTCGGTAATTGGAACGATTTCTTTCCGTTTGCGCGTGTGAAAGGTAAGATATGCGGTGTGTGTTGTCATAGCTTCGTTCTCCTGTACTGGCCGTACACATAAGCCAGCCTGTATTTTCTCATTAAGCCGCGTGCATTCGGCTTAGGGAAGCCACCGTCTTCCCACACTATTATATAATCAGGAACCGTGACTTTATTGTCTTAATGTTTCACGTGAAACATGGTTGGGAGCAATTCTTATGTTTCAGCAAAAGAAGGTTGTCATCACTGGTGCTGGACGCGGTATAGGGCGTACACTGGCTCTCGGTTTCGCCACTCAAGGTGCCACTGTGCTGGTGCACTATGCCCATGCACGTCAGGGTGCGGAAGCAGTCGTCAAGCAGATTGTGGAGCAGGGTGGAAAAGCGCACTTGGCCCAGGCGGACCTGCGTGAACCAGCCGAGGTTGAGCAGTTCGTCAAAGACGCATATGCATTGCTTGGGCCTATCGATGTGTGGATCAACAATGCCGGGGCCAGTGCCAATACCTCAGAGCTGGTTGGCATGACCGAGATCGATGCTTTTGAACGCATCGTGCACGTTGATGTGTTGGGCACATGGCGTTGTTGCCGTGAGGTCGAGCCATTTATGCAAGTGGGGAGTTGTATTATCAATACTGGCTGGGATAAAGCTCTAGATAGTGCAGCGGGACTACCTAATCAGCTCTACGCCATCAGTAAAGGGGCGATCATATCCCTATCGCGCTGTCTCGCCGCCGAATTTGCGCCCAAGATACGTGTAAATTGTATTGCGCCTGGCCGCATCGAGAACGAGTGGTCTCAGGGCTTGTCTGAGAAGACACGTCACAATGTTGCTGAGAGTATTCCGCTGAAACGCTGGGGGCGTGCCGAAGATATTCTCGGTACGGCACTCTTTCTCGCTTCGCCTGCTGCCTCATTTATTACTGGTCAGACGATTATTGTGGATGGCGGTGAGGTTATGCACTAATTAGCCCTGACAATGACAAATGCGTATGATATATCTTTACCTTGTTAGCATGCGGCCTGTACGCTGAAGCGCGTATCCAGCACATGAGGAGCGAAAAGAAAACGGGTGTAGCTCACCTCGAACCGTTGCTCGCCAGCCTTGTCGTATCGATCACTCTGTAAAGTGGAGCATGATAATCGCTGGCAAGCACAGAGACGACGACAGCAGGTTCCTTTGGGAAGCCAGGGCGCTTTACCAAGCCCTCGCGTCTGACATGCGTATGCCCGCTAACGATTGCTCGCAGCTTACTCATCGCTAACACCCGCTGTCCCAGGGTCAGGTTCCCAAAATAGGCATTACTGAAGCCCCAACGGGGATCATATGGCTTGCGATACATCTGCTCCTCAACCAGCGGCACATGCGATACCACCAGCACATTGCGCACACCGGGATCAGCCTCAAGCCCGCGCAAGCGTTCACAGAGAGCATCCCCCAACTTCGCCGCAAACTCCTGATCAGACCAGGGCCAACGCACATACTTGGCATCAGCGTTATACCATCCTTTCCTCTCCACAAAAACTGCGGGAGGATAGGAGGGGATAGTCGCATCAACGGCAGAATAATCATACCAAGCCAGTGATCCTGCCACTGCCACGCCCTCACGTTGCCAGACAGTCTCTTCCAACCAGAGCATACCAGTTGCTTGCACAGCCCGTGGTAGATGCCGCTCCCAGAGTTCCTGGCTGGCATAGTTTGCGCGTGCCCAGACATCGTGATTGCCCGCTAATATTGCAACATCACCAGGCAGTTGAGCAAACAGCTTCAGGCATGTCACAAAATTGGGTAGCCCCTCGGCAATATCGCCCGCCAGCACTGTCAGGTCTGGCTCCTCAGCTGCAATGCTGCTTACCAGAGTGCTAAGCTCTGCTGTAGTGGTAATGCCCAGGTGTAGGTCGCTGGTAATCACAATTTTGGTCATTGGTAAGATCCTTCCTTTGGAGATAAACTATGCATATAAAGGAAGAAGAAATCCGTAGATGCGCAATTTATTGCGCCTTTGTTCTATGTTGATGGCGCAGGCGCAATGAATTGCGCAGCTACGGAATGTACACGTTTTTTATGTTGATGGCGCAGGCGCAATGAATTGCGCATCTACGGAAGGTGCACGTTGATTGATGGCGCAAGCGCAATGAATTGCGCATCTACGGAAGGTGCACGTTTTTTCTTTAAGAGACATTCTACGTAGCCATTTTCTCTTCGCTGTAGTATACTCTAGGGGTAGCTCTACATCAAGAGCATTTGCAACCACCTCGTTTACCATTGTGGCAACGATATATTGTTCTGGCTTTCCATTCACGATTGTACGACAAGTTGCAGCAGTGCTAGGAATCTTGTGTCATGCAGAGAGGGATAGGATTTTATGGTACGCGCTCAAGGCACACAATTTGGGGATTATCGTCTGGTGCGCCTGTTGGGAGAAGGCGGTTTTGCTGAAGTCTATGAGGCAGAACATGTGCATTTGCCGGGCCTCAAAGCAGCCATCAAGCTGTTAAAGGGAAGTTTTACACCGCAACAAATTGAAGAGTTGCGTCGTGAGGCGCTTGTAGTAGGCAAACTAGACCATCCTCATATTGTACGGTTGCTCACATTCAGCATCGAGCAGGATACACCCTATCTGGTCATGGCCTATGCGCAGGGAGGAGCACTCGACCGCAAGCACCCACGTGGGACACGCATGGCATTGCCAGAAATCCTCGCATATGTACGCCAGATCGCCGCTGCATTGCAGTATGCACATGAGCAACGCATTAGCCATCGGGACCTCAAACCCGCGAATCTATTGTTCACTCAGGATGGGCGCGTACAGATCGCTGACTTTGGCATTGCCGTTGTCTCGCATAGCTCAAGATCCAGGACCATGCAGGAGATTGTCGGAACCTGGGTCTATATGGCACCAGAGCAGTTTAGAGGTCAGGCAGAACCCGCCAGTGATCAATATGCGATGGCCATCATGGTCTATCAGTGGCTTACTGGTAACGTTCCCTTCAATGGCAACGGAAATATGTACCTGATTCCTCAGCAACACAAAGAAGAGCCTCCCTCATCTTTAGGCGCAAAATTGCCAGACCTGTTACCCGGCATTGAAGATGTAGTGATGAAAGCGCTAGCTAAAGATCCCAAAGAGCGCTTTGCCACTATCCAGGAATTTGCAGAGGCGCTCTCCGAAGCGAGTAGACCGCCCTTCGTACCGGCACCAGGGCAGTGTCTGGGAGATTATCGGCTGGTGCGTAAGCTAGGCGAGGGCGGTTTTGCCGAAGTCTACGAGGCCGAGCACCTGCACCTGGAAACCAGGGCAGCGATCAAACTGCTCAAAGGAA
>VBJK01000432.1 GCA_005879655.1 Chloroflexota bacterium
CCGAAATGCATGTAGATTTCATCATAAATAAAGTCGGCAATAGCGTCTTCCGTCGCCTTGGGGATGGCCTTGGCAATTGGCCAGCCTGTTGCATAATCAATTGCTGTAATAATCCATCTATTCCCATTCACCGTCTTAGGTAGACGACCTATCAAATCTATCCCCCAGCGCTGAAATGGTTGAATAAAAGGATTTGTGACCAACTGCGCATATTCCCGTTCTTGTGATATGCGTTGCCGTTGATGAATTTGACAATTGGGACATGCTGCAATAAAATGACGAAGGTCTTTCTCCATCGTAGGCCACCATGCTCGTGACTCCAGGATATTAGCGAGATTTGCATACGACAAATGTCCATATTGATCATGTGTCCGCTGCATTAGATCTCCACGAAATTGGAAGTCGATGTAAGGGGCCTTTATTCCCTCCTTCACCTGTCTGTAAAGTACTCCGTCTTCCAATACAAATTTATCCACTTCCGCAACCATCTGAGTTTTATTCGACTCACTTGCATCTTCCGGAAATGATTTATCTTGCAGAAATTGACGAACATAGGGTACATACTCTTCAGCATTCCGTAATATTAATGCATTGACGTCTGGGCGTCGGCTTATAGCGTCTGGAACAATCGCCTGCGCGCCAGGACGATACTTGATGATGAGGTTGTACTGTTGAAACTCCTCAACCCATCGTGCTAGCCGTTTTGATGGCTTCTGAACGGTATTCATGTATTTTAATGAATCATGATCCGTGATAATCGTAATGGGCAATCCATTTTCGATATAATGGTGCCACTTCTGAAGGGCTTCCTTTATTGCAAGTAACTCCTTCTCATGCGTCGGGTAGTTCAACTCAGCTCCATGCAACTTTCTGCCATCAAATGCAATCGGATGAAGTTTCTCATCATCTCCAACTTGATATAATGCCATTCCATTGCCAAAATCGGATGAATCTGTCTCGATTGTATAAGGTTTATCTGGATCTGGCTGTACCAGGACGGGTGCTGATGTCACAGCTTCTTTTAATCGTTGGAATGCGAGTTGATGAGCTGTTCCCCAGACTATTGGACGTCGTTTCCTTTTGTCGCCGTTATCTTCTGATTTAAACAAGTCTGACAAAGGCGCCGCGATAATGCTAAAATGCCGTATGAAACGTCGATAATAATTGACTAACCCATAGAATTGTCGTACTTCCTGGACATTCCTTGGTTGTGGCCATTCACGAATAGCCTTAACCTTCGAATCTAGCACTCTAACAACTCCCTGTCCCACTAGATGTCCGCAAAACTCGACCGTAGATTGGTTAAATACACACTTGCTTGGTCTGGCGTAAAGCTTGTGCTTCCGTAAGATTTCGAAAACTAGCCGCAGATGTTGCAAATGTTCTTCCGGTGAGTTTGAATAAACGAGGATATCATCGAGATATACAAGGACGAATTTGTCGATGTAGGGACGTAGAATTGAGTTCATCAAGGTTTGGAATGTCGCAGGAGCATTAGTGAGACCAAAAGGCATCACCAGAAACTCGTACTTACCATATCTAGTATTAAAAGCTGTCTTCTGGATGTCCTTCTTAGCCACCCGAAGCTGCCAATAACCCGAAAGAAGGTCTAACGAGGACAATTCCTTGGCATTACCCAATTTATCAATACATTCTTGTATCCTTGGGAGTGGGTAGGCATTCTTGATTGTCCGGGCATTTAGCGCGCGATAATCTATGCACATTCTCCATTCTCCATTCTTCTTAGCTACAAACAGAACAGGTGCGCCCCATGGGGATGAGCTTTCCTGTATTAATCTCCTCTTCAGTAACCCTTCCACTTGCTTAGTCTGCTCTCGCAATTGCTGAACAGACAATGGATAGGCGTTCTTATTAGAGGGGCGTGCGTCACCAGTTTCAATAGCGTGCTCTATGTCTCGCTCTGGTGGTAATCCTTCCGGTAAATCATCCCGGAGGCAATCATGAAACTCATATAGAAGGTTTCGGATTGACACATCAAGCTTTTCGTTCGAAGACACAGGTTGTCCCGAAACTCCATCGCTTGGGTCCTCCTTTACAAAATATAGAATTGCTTTAGCGCCTTTCTGTTTTAGATCGCGCTTAGCTTCCTTCTCAGAGATCAGATTGAATTGTAAATCATGACGATATTCTCGCATGACCGTTAATTTGTGCCTTTTCGGCATATTCATCTCCGCTTTCAGCTTATGTTCTATTCTTTGTACACCTGTCGGGGTACTGACGAACATGTCCAATGTATCCCAGTCTGGAACAGGCTTCCACTGACGGTACCAAGATAATCCCAGTATCACGTCGAATTCGGCCTTAATATCCAGAATCGTAGCTTGTATCCATCCTTCCCATTCTCCCATTTTCATGAGGAATTTACAGTATCCGAGAATTTTCATCTCGTTACCATTAGGAAGTTGTACAGCCCGTGGTTTCGACTTCTCGTGGAAGCGAACATTGGCTTTTTTAGCATAATCACTCGAGATATAAGTTATCGTCGCACCAGGGTCACCCAAAGCGGTTCCCTTTAGCCGATTAACTTCACAATTATACATCATCAGGATCAAATCTCTTCGATTTCGATCTTGAACAGCACAAAGATACTCAGAATCGGGGTTCATTTCGCTACTATGACCTTCCTGCTCTTCCATTGCCATGATCATTGCATGAAGGCGATCATCCTCACTAACATTTGTCTCCTTTCCTGAGCCCTTGGGTACCATGCAATTCTCACTAGCATGTGCCTTTGACGCACACTTCATGCATAACTTCTCCTTTCTCGCCCACTTAATCCAGTCGAGTTTCTTTTGGACGTAGGGGTAGATATAGGTACCTCCTCCTTTCGCAATATTGCTGTCGAGGAAGGACTTTTCTTTTGGTTTAAGCTTCTCGCGGGAGATCTCGTCGGTATCACGACTTTTACGAAATTTTTTTGAAGTTTTGTTGGCTTGGTTGGTTGCCGTAGTCGTAGACGTAGATGTCGCAGTTGGACTAATCGATTCTTCGACTCTGCTTGCTAATGTTCGAAGTTCATAAAGGTCTCGTTTTTGAAAATCCTTCGCTTCTGGAAGGCGTAGGAATCGAGGTTTAATCGTGGGGTGAAGGTTTTCGACAAAGAAATAGTTAATATGCTTGCAGTGACCGTTTCCAGTGCCGTCATTGTCATCCTCCCTTTGGCGGTCGATATTTTCTTCAAAACGTTGATAGTAGGATTCGACTGTCTCGCCATCCTGTTGAACAACTTGCCTAAGCTTTAAATACCTCGCAAATCCAGAATCCGTGGACATATATTTAGTTTTCATATACTTTTTGAAGTCATCCCAATCCGTCCATCCTTTATCACGCTTATATCTAGCCAAAGCCAATTTCACCTTCTCTGTTGTGTTTTGCATTGCATTGTCAATTTTAATCTTTTCTCCGGCTTCTCCATCCTGAATTTCGCGATGATCGAACCAAAGTTCCCAGCTGTTTAGCCAGTTCTCCACCGTGTCTCCAATCTTCCCATCAAATTTATCAGGTTTATCAATCGAGACGTCTTGTCCTTTGCCACCATCGAGCTTTTGAACAAGCTGTTCAAGAAGGGTACCTTCCGTTTCTCGTTGACGCAACCGCGCTATCTCGGTTCGCATCGCTTCCATTTCAACCATTAAGTCCGGTGTATCCGAGGCCATGGTGTTGAGTCGCTACTCTGCTCTTGCTACCAACTGTCGTTTTATTGGGATCACGATTGCACGAAGACAAGACAGGACGCTGGAGAAGGAAGGGAATTGCGGCTTCTAGCGTAAGGCTGATGCCAATATTGATAGTTAGGATAATGATAATAATGATGTCCCTTTTGGATGATGGGAACGGCCGTATTTTATTCCCCAG
>VBJK01000433.1 GCA_005879655.1 Chloroflexota bacterium
TTTATGGGGCAAGCCGAACCCGCCAGCGATCAGTACGCACTGGCCATCATGGTCTATCAATGGCTCTGTGGAGAACCTCCCTTCACTGGTCATGGCAGCATCTATGCACTCCCATACCAGCATATGAGCGAGCCTCCACCCTCCTTGTGCCAACGTATCCCCACCCTCTCACCGAGCATCGAACGGGTGGTAATGAAAGCCCTCGCCAAAAAGTCTGGAGAACGCTTTGCCAGCATGCCAGTGTTTGCCCAGGCACTCGAAGATGCCTGTACCGCTCCACCTATCGGCACAACGCTGCTCACCTACGAACATCTGGGAGGAGTGGCAAACGCTGTCGCTTGGTCACCTGACGGGACGCGTGTCGCGTCGGGAGGTGGTGATGCAACTGTACGGATCTGGGATGTTGCGACAGGTCAGACGTTGTTCATCCTCCGAGGCCACACATCTTTAGTGTTGGCAGTAGGATGGTCGCCGGATGGGCGTCTGCTGGCATCGGGATCAGATGGCGAAGTGCAGGTGTGGGAGGCAAGCAGTGGCAAGCAGGTGCGCAGGTATGAAGGCCACACAAGTTGGGTGAATGCAGTAGGATGGTCGCCGGATGGGCGTCTGCTGGCATCGGGATCAGATGACAACACCGTGCAGGTGTGGGATGCAAGCAGTGGCAAGCAGGTGCGCAGGTATGAAGGCCACACATCTTCTGTGTTGGCAGTAGGATGGTCGCCGGATGGGCGTCTGCTGGCATCGGGATCAGATGACAACACCGTGCAGGTGTGGGAAGTGTCTACAGGGCGGGTGCTTTGGATATATCATGGTCATTTTACGTCAGTATTTGATGTGGTATGGTCGCCGGACGGGAAACAGATTGCGTCGGCGGGCAATCTGGTGCGGGTGTGGGAGGCACCGTATTGATGCTGCATGCAAGCTTTTCTGAACAAGTGTACCCTTTTGCCAATCGTTTTGACAGAGGGGCGCACGTCAATTTTTTGCGCTGGGCCACAGGGCAACCACAAGGGACAATACCGGCGAACGCCCTCTTCCAATGTTTCACGTGAAACATTAATCTATCGTAGCAAAAGCTCCCTCCTTAACAGCCTGCGTCAGCAACGCAATATCCGGGGCCAGCACACGATCATGATCGAGCATTGGCACATACGAACGAACGAGTTTGTAGGCAAGCTGCACACCCTTGCCAGGCTGCAACGGTTTGCGGAACTCCAGCATCTGGGCGGCACAGAGCAATTCGATAGCAATCACCTGACGAGCCATTTCCAGAATACGCTGAACTTTGTGTGCGCTAGTGACTCCCATGCTGACGAAATCTTCCATGCCAGCTGAGGTCGGGATCGAATCGATACTGGCGGGATGAGCAAGGATCTTGATCTCGTTGACCAGGGCCGCTGCCACATATTGTGTGATCATAAAGCCTGAATTGAGTCCGGCATTGGGTGTCAGGAAGAGTGGCGCACCACCGATATCCCATTCGTGTGGTCCCATCAGGCTGTAAATGCGCCGTTCAGAAAAGCTTGCCAATTGAGTTAATGCAATCCCTAGCATATCAAGCGCCAATGCCAGCGGCTGACCATGAAAATTGCCTCCGCTCAGCACTTCGCCCTCTGCGGGAAAAACGAGCGGATTATCGGTGACGGCATTGAGTTCGCGCTCGAAGATCTGTGCGCAATAGTCCAGCGCGTCACGCACGGCACCGATGACCTGGGGAGCGCAACGCAATGTATAGGGATCTTGCACTCTAGAGCAATTCTCATGACTTTTCTGGATTTCGCTGTCACTCACCAGTGAGCGTAGCCGTGCAGCAGTCACTAGCTGTCCGTGTTGTCCTCTGCGCCGGTGAATGCGTGCGTCCAGCGGGGCATGGCTTCCCATCATACCCTCAAGCCTCATCGCACAAGCAACTTCAGCACTCCGTACAAGGACCTGAGCATCAGCCAGCGCGAGGATGGCAATTGCTTCCATCAGGTGGGTCCCATTGATCAACGCCAGACCTTCTTTTGCTTGCAGGCAAAGGGGTGCTAGCCCAACCTGATGCAGTGCTGCCACGCCGGAGAAGTGCTGACCTCGCCAGAGCGCTTCTCCTTCACCGATCAGTACCAGGGCCAGATGTGCCAGTGGAGCTAAATCGCCGCTGGCACCAACCGATCCTCGCGAAGGGACAAGCGGGTGCACCTGAGCATTGAGCATCGCAATGAGTAACTGTACAAGCTCGACGCGCACTCCTGAGTTACCGCGTGCAAGACTGGCCGCTAGCAATATCATCATAGCGCGGGTTACTTCCTCACTCAGTACTTCGCCAACGCCAGCTGCATGACTGCGCAAGAGATTATGCTGTAGTGTTATCAGTTGCTCTTGGGGTATGCGTACACTACTGAGATGGCCAAAGCCGGTAGTGACGCCGTAGATCTTGTGTCCCTGTGCGGCAATGGTCTCAATAATGGCGCGCGCCGCCTGTATGCATTGCATAGCTGAGTTGCTGAGCGAGACACGAGCATTGTGACGGGCGACGCCGATGATTTGATTGCTGGAGAGAGCATCGCCAGTGATAAGAACGTCTGTGTTCGGCTGTGGCAATTGTGACATGCTCCTTTGTCTCACGAAACCTTTTGCTACCATTCTACCACCAACGGAGAAGCGGAATATGAGTAAAAAGAGTATAAGAAACAGGGACAGAAAAATTAAGAATATTTGGGTGACAATCCTTATTAGCTGCCGGTCTGAGGTGGAAGTGAGGACGCCAATGCTTGCGCCATCGCAGCACCAAGCGCCTGTAGCCCATTGGCCGGTCTCACCATCACCTCAAAGTTCGTAATCTGGCCTGCCGCATTAAACTGTAGGATATCGACACCTTTCACCTTCAGTGAGCCAACACGAGCACTAAATTCGAGCACAACCGCGTTATCCCCGACAAACTCTCGCTCATAGGTAAAGTCCTGCAAAACGCGTGCAGCACAGCTCAAGTACAGCATAGTAGTCGCCTTTCCTTCTTTTGGTTGCCAGAGAAAAGGCGAGTAGAAGGCAACATCGTCGGCCAATGCTGCGGCCAGGGCTTGCTCATCTTTATCGTTAACAAATTTGTGCCATTTGGCGAGGCCGTCTATGTTTTGCATCATGCATTTTTTCCTTCGTCTTCATCCCTTTGTTTTACGCTGCCGTAGGGCGTAAGAAGAGCCGCGCTTCGTTTTCATCGCAGGATGCTGCAAGCTGTTCGAGCAGGTAGCTGAGTACGTCCGGCTTGTCTACCTGAGCAACTTTAGCCTGAGCCAACTCGGTCAACGTGGGGAAACGAGTATGAACAAGGGTGATAAGTATCCCTTGCAATGTTTTTATTGTTCCTTCAGCCAGTTGTTGGGCACGCTCTTCGGCTAGTTGTTGGGCACGCTCTTCGGCTAGTTGTTGGGCACGCTCTTCGGCTAATCGTTGAGCACGTTCCTCGGCTAATCGTTGAGCACGTTCCTCGGCTAGTTGTTGGGCACGCTCTTCGGCTAATCGTTGGGCACGTTCCTCGGCTAGTTGTTGGGCACGCTCTTCGACCTTGGCTATTTCTGCGGCCAGCTTTTCTGCGTTGGTTTGTGCCTCTTGCGCAAGCTTTTGTATCTCAGCTTCTACCTCAGCGCGTGCCTCGGCGCGTGCCTGAGCTTCTACCTCAGCGCGTGCCTCAGCGCGTGCCTCAGCACGTGCCTGAGCTTTTGCCTCTCGTACCTCAGCACGTGCCTGGGCTTTAATCTGTTTGACCTTGGGATGTTCTTCCCAAAGAGGATCGTACATACTTAATCTCCTTTGCACTTCGCGTTTCTCCTGTGCAGTGATGCTGGAAGTACGCGCCAGCAAGACTTCCATCCATGCAAACTGTTGGGCAAGCGTCGTCTTATCTTCGCGGTACAAGCTTGCCAACTCTGCCATTGCCTCTTCAATGTGTGCTCGACTGACATTGTGCATCGTTGGCAAGAGCGGATACATGCAAGCCAAGTGTTCTCGTAAGTAATATTCTGCATCCAGCGAATAAAACGGCAAGATGCGGAAATTGAAGGTGAGAATGGCCTCCTCTCCGCTCATCTCGTGCCATGGCGACTCTGCCATTGCTACTTTGAATGGATAGATAATAATAGAGATCACTGGCAATTTATGGTCACGATATAGTATAGC
>VBJK01000434.1 GCA_005879655.1 Chloroflexota bacterium
GGTTCGATGTTCTTTGTATTAGAATACTGTGCTAGCTCTTCCTTACACATACCGCGGTCCCGGGACAAACGTATCTCCATTTTTAAGTCTCGCTTGTGCCGCTTCCAGGCATGTTGCATCCTTGTCTGATACCCCCCCTTGAATACTCCCATCCTTGAGCATAGGGGACAATACCATATTCATCTTACGTCCGATTGACAGATCTGTATCTGCCACCTTTCTTTGTCGCTCTCCTTATGGGATAGATGATCCCCCACTCCACTCGTCTCGCATATCCGATGGATATGAGGTTAGCATACCCCTAATTTACACCAACTGGAAAAACTTGTCAAATTGGCTTTGAGAAAAAGGTACTCCTTCTTTAACTCGCCTGTGCCAGTCGCAAAGTAGAGCATGTGTTGAAGGATCTATGACTAACTATAACTTCAGAAAGAGGCAAAAGCTATTTTCTCTGTCACATTCTTGATGAGATCTTTCTCACAATGACCCTCTGTCGTCAGGACTTAGCATGTTGGATTCAGAGCTTTCTGTCATGGCTCCCGCCTGCTGGTTTTACATATCTGGAAAGAGGTATAAGTACTTAAGGTATATTATAGAAAAAAGCGTTGACATGTTGTAAAAACTTCTTTATACTCCTAAAAAGTTAAAGTCATGCATTACTGTTTGGACCAAGAAATGGTGGCATATGCAAAATAAGATTTTATTTGTAACAATATCATGCAATTTGCTGATGACAAGAAGATGGCTATCTCTGATCTCTATTGCTTAAGGAATCTTGTTGTAAGGAGCCATAAAACTTTGGGGAAACGCATTTCAGTACCAGATATTCCTTTCTCGACCTTGATCGATCTCCTACGCTCGCGGGCAACACAACAGCCGCAGCAACGCCTGTACACTTTTTTGACTGATGGAGAAACGGAGACGGAAGCAGCTTCCAAGCCACACCAGGCACAAGAGCGCTCTTAATCTATCCCTCCGGGTTAGAGTTTATTGCGGCATTCTTTGGGTGTTTATATAGTGGAATTGTCGCTGTCCCTGTATATCCTCCCTCAACTGTTCGTGCGGCTCGTACGCTGAATATTTTTCGTGCTATTGCAGAGAATGCACAACCAGACATTATTTTGACTTGTGCGGTTCTCTCCTCTAAAGTTGCGGGCCTGCTCTCTCAGACCCCCTCACTTGCCGGAGCCAAAGTACTTGTCACCGACCAACTGGCTAGCGAGGCGGCTCAACATTGGCGAGAACCTGAGACTACCGCCCGGACACTTGCCTTTTTACAATATACCTCTGGCTCTACAGGTATCCCCAAAGGTGTCATGATGACACACGGCAACTTACTACACAACTCGTCCATGCTTGCCCGTGTCAGTGAGCATTCCCAAGAAGCACGTAGCGTTACCTGGCTACCGCTTTATCATGACATGGGCCTAATCGCTGGAGTATTACAACCACTTTATGCTGGCTTCCATTGCGCTATCATGGCACCAGCGACCTTTTTACAACGTCCTTATCGCTGGCTACAAGCCATCAGCGATTGGCGGGCAACGATGAGCATGGCCCCCAATTTTGCGTATGATCTGTGTGTACGCAAAGTAACACCTGGGCAAAAGGCAACCCTCGATCTGAGCGGCTGGGAGAATATCATAAGCGGTGCGGAGCCAGTGCGCCTGGAAACGCTCGAACGGTTTGCTGAGGCGTTTGCCCAATGTGGTCTGCGTCGCTCCTTCTTTTATGCTGCCTATGGTCTGGCTGAAGCTACATTGATTGTTTCAGGGGGCAAAAAAGGTGTCTTCCCTACTTATGGAACATTTCAGGTGCAGGCCCTTGAGCAGAACCTGGCCGTTGATGCCGACCGGGCAACGACCGCAGACAAAGATATGTGTACCCTGGTCAGTATTGGTCGCACACAACCAGAGCAACGGCTACTGATTGTTGACCCTCAAACAGGCACAGAGTGCGCAGAGATGCGGGTTGGCGAGGTCTGGATCTCTGGCCCCAGTGTCGCGCAAGGCTACTGGCAACGAGAAGAGGAGACGGAGCAAACCTTTCGGGCCTATCTCGCCAATGGCGAAGGGCCATTCTTGCGTACTGCTGATCTCGGTTTCCTGCGGGCCGGGGAGTGCTTTCTCACTGGTCGCCTCAAAGATCTGATCATTATTCGTGGCAATAATCATTATCCCCAGGATATTGAGCGTACAGTAGAACATTGCCACCAGGCGCTGCGTGCGCCTGGTTGCGCGGCTTTTTCCGTGGATGTTGCGGGTGAGGAACGTCTCATTGTTGTACAAGAAGTTGAACGGACGTTTCAATCCCAGTCAGGAAAGGACGTTGGCTCCCGCTACCACCTCACAGGGGAAGTATACACACCAAATCCTCATAAGTCAAGTGTAAATGTACTAGCTGAGGCAGTTATAGCTATTCGTGAGGCTGTAGCTTTGCAACATGAACTGCAAGTCTATGCAGTTGTGCTTATAAAGCCTGCCAGCCTGCCCAAAACGTCCAGTGGAAAGGTGCAACGTCGCGCTACACGTGCGGCTTATCTTAATGGGACACTTGAACAGGTCTATGGATGGGAACATCAGAACAACGACAAAGAAGTGCCTCAACAGAACGAAGGGGCGTCACAAGGGGCTGCGTTGGTGACAAGAGATGTTATAAGCATTCAAAACTGGCTTGTGACGCATCTTTCTCAGGTGCTCAAGGTTGAGGACGTGGATAAAAAGGTCCCTTTTGCGCAATATGGGATGGATTCGGCCCAGGCGGTCAGTCTCTCAGGAGAGCTGCAAGATTGGCTTGCTCGCCCTGTAGCTGCGACGATTGCTTATGATTATCCAACGATAGAGGCGCTTGCTCACTATCTTGCAGGTGAGAAGGAGCTGGTAGGTGCAACAAGGGGACAGGCCCTTGCCCTACAAGCAGCAAGCAGGCGTGAGCATGATAGCAACGCTATTGCCATCATTGGCCTGGGTTGTCGTTTTCCTGGTGCTGATAATCCTGCGGCCTTCTGGCAGATGCTCTATGATGGTGTTGATAGCATTACTGAAGTGCCGCTGACACGTTGGGATACAACAACATGCTATACACCCGAAAAGGCATCATCTGCGGAGACGAATAAACGCTGGGGAGGTTTTCTATCCAATATTGAGCACTTTGACCCCACTTTTTTCCATATTTCGCCGCGCGAAGCTGTCTATATGGACCCGCAGCAACGTTTATTGTTGGAGGTGGCGTGGGAAACGTTTGAGCATGCAAGTATTGTGCCTGAGAGGCTTGCTGGCAGCCGGACAGGAGTTTTTGTTGGCATTAGCACGGTTGATCATTACGCCTTGCATTATACGCATGCCGACTACCATCAGGCATATACAGGCACGGGCAATGCACATAGTATTGCTGCCAATCGCCTCTCATACACATTTGATCTGCGTGGCCCAAGCATGGCAATCGATACGGCCTGTTCTTCGTCACTGGTTGCAGTCCATCAAGCTTGCCAGAGTTTGCGCAATAGCGAGTGCGAGCTGGCCCTGGCGGGTGGTGTCAATGTGATGCTTACACCAGAGCTGACGATCTCTTTATCGCAGGCTCGTACGATGTCATCGGCTGGATGCTGCAAGACCTTTGATGAGGCTGCTGATGGGTATGTACGCGGTGAGGGGTGTGGACTGGTCTTGCTCAAGCCGTTAGCTGCCGCTGAGCGGGATGGTGATCCTATTCTGGTCCGCCCTGATGAGATTAGCTATGTAGAGACGCACGGCTCCAGTACACCCCTGGGCGATCCCATTGAAGTAGACTCACTCAAGGCTGTCCTCATGCAGCAGCGCAATGCTGATCAACCCTGCTGGCTTGGGGCTGTGAAGACCAATATTGGACACCTTGAGGCCGCTGCTGGCATTGCTGGTCTGATCAAGACCGTGCTCTGTCTGCAAAAAGGGATTATTGCGCCTAATCTACACTTCAAGAGCTTAAATCCGCATATTTCATTCACTAATACAACGTTTGCCGTTCCTACCCAATCATGTCCCTGGCCAGAACAACCCGCTGGCCAACGTTTCGCAGGGGTCAGTTCGTTTGGCTTTGGGGGCACAAATGCACATGTAATTCTGCAAAGTGCACCTGCGGCTAGAATTGTGCAGGACGAGGCTACTCCTGCCAGCAACTGCAAACGTTCTGTGCAGTTGCTTACCCTTTCAGGAAAGAGTGCTCCAGCATTACGCGTACTGGCACAGCGCTATCTAGATTTTATCTCCACTCATCCAACCGTCTCACTGGCCGACCTCTGCTGCACTACTAATACAGGACGTACTCATTTTGCCCATCGCCTTGCTGTCTATGCAGAGGACGCGCAGGAAATGGCTGAACGTCTTGCGGCATTTGTTGCGGGTCAGTCTCCACAAGAGGTACAGGTGGGACATGGAGAAGTGAGACGCGGGCGCTTAGCCTTCTTATTTCCCGGCCAGGGTTGCCAGTATATTAATATGGCACGGCAGCTTTATGAGACCCAACCTGTTTTCCGTGCAGCGCTCGATGAGTGCGATCGTCTGCTTTCTAGCGCAATAAATTGCGCGGCTACGGATCTGCGATCGCTTCTTTATCCCGCATCAGGTGCAACGTCACCGCTGAACGAAACGGTCTATACGCAACCAGCACTTTTTGCTCTTGAGTATGCATTAGCGCAGATGTGGCTGTCGTGGGGGGTCAAACCGGATGCCGTCATGGGCCATAGTATGGGCGAGTATGTGGCAGCCTGTATCGCTGGCCTGTTTAGCCTGGAAGACGGTCTCAAGCTGATCGCGGCACGCGGTCGTCTTATGCAGGCATTGCCAGAGCAGGGTGCAATGGCGGTGATCTTTGCGGGAGCAGCAGCCATTCAGCCATTTTTAGAACCGTTTACACAAGATGTGGCTATTGCTGCTTTGAATGGGCCACAAAATACTGTCATCTCTGGGCGAGCAGAGATAGTCCATTTGATTGTGCAACGCATCTCTGCTGCATGTGTCGCAAAGGGAGTGAGCCAGACGGAGAGCGTGATACTGCCAATTTCGCACGCATCTCATTGCCCTCTTGTTGAGCCAATGCTTGACGCGTTTGAGCAGGTTGCACGTGAGGTGACATTTCTCCCTGTGCGTATTCCCCTCATCTGCAATCTCAGCGGGCAATTGCTCAATATAGGAGAGACCCTGGATGCGAGCTACTGGCGTCGTCATACACGCGAAGCCGTGCAATTTGCCACTGGTGTCCAAACTCTGTCAGCGCACGGTTATGAACTTTTTTTAGAGCTTGGACCAACTCCGGTACTATCAAAGATGGGGAAACGTAGCCTATCGGAGAGTAATGCGCTATTTTCCAATCCCTCAACCTGGTTGGGAAAGGACATTAGCTCCCACAGTTTCCCCACAAGCGAAGTATATCTATCAAATCCTAATAAGCCCACTGAAAATGCATTATGGCTTTCTTCCCTACATCAAGATTACGATGATTGGCACGTTCTTATGCACAGTATTGCCAGTCTCTATAGCAGGGGCTGTAATCTGGACTGGTCTGCTGTTGATGGTGACGACAGACACTCTCATAGAAACGACCTCTTGATGGCATTGCCTACTTACCCGTTTGAGCGAGAAGTTTACTGGTTCAAGAGTAAAGTAGACCGCCGCGTTAGCCCGGCCTTGGTTGCACCCACGATGACCCCTACTACGGCCACAGCAGCCACCGCAACCACTACGGTCATCGGGTCCAGGGCACCAATAAAAGATGCCCCTACAATGGACGAATATGCGCCCTCAATGGGTGGCCTAGTGCAAAATCCCAAAACGTTTTGGGCAATGGGAGGATTTGGGGACACCCCAAACCCCGCCAGGGAGGCTTCGCCCCCTGGACCCCCAAGCCCTACTACCTCTCTTGTTTCTGCACTAGGGGGTGTAGGAAAACGGGTGATGGATTTTAGCCTGATCTTTTTTTCGAGCAACGAAACTTCTTTTAGCGGAGAAAAATATCAGCTAGCAATAGAAAGCGCGAAATATGCCGATCAGCATGGCTTCTGTGCGGTATGGATACCCGAACGTCACTTTACCAAGGATGGCTGGCTCTATCCCAACCCGGCTGTCTTATTGGCAGCTCTGGCCAGGGAGACGAGCCGCATTCATCTGCGTGCAGGTAGCGTTGTGGTGCCGTTGCATCATCCGTTGCGTATTGCAGAGGATTGGGCGATGGTGGATAACCTCTCAGGGGGACGTGTCGGCGTCTCTTTTGCGTCGGGCTGGCACCCCAACGATTTCTCTCTCGCACCAGAAAACTACGCTAAGCGTAGCGAAGTGATGTATCGCAACATCGAGATTGTGCGCAAGCTGTGGCGCGGCGAGACCGTTCCTTTTAAAGGGGGCAATGGAGAAGAGATTGAGCTGAGCACATACCCATCACCTGTGCAGCGCGAGATCCCTATCTGGCTCACCGCCGCAGGCAATCCAAAGACCTTCGTGGGTGCAGGGAAGCTTGGCGCAAATCTGCTCACGCATATGTATAATCAGAGCATTGAGGAATTGGCCGAAAAGATCCGTCTCTATCGCAATGCACGGGCCGAACATGGCTATGATGCAGCGACTGGTAAGGTCTCAGTCATGCTCCATGCCTATATTGGCGCTGATGTGGAGACGGTATATGCACAAGTGAAGGGACCTTTTAGTCACTATCTCAAATCCGCCTCCTATCTGGTCGATGCCATTGCCTACAGTCGCGGTCAGCGGGTTGACCTCTCGCGCCTCTCGGAGCAGGATCTGCAAGATTATATGGGGTTTGTTACGGAGCGCTTGATAAGAGAGCAACGTGTCTTGTTTGGCACGCCTGAAACCTGTGCTCCACTTATTACTCAATTACGGGCAGCAGGAGTAGATGAGATTGCTTGTCAGATGGATTTTGGCGTTGATAGTGATCTCGTGCTGAAGAGTCTGCCTTATCTGAACATGCTCAGGCTACAGAGTAATGCAGGTGACGAAGCACGGACTACATATCCTGTAGAGGTGGAGTTGCCCCAAAGCCAGGTTAAACAGGTAGATGGGAGCAATGGTAGGCTGGTGTCTCAAGCTATTCCTTATACAGCCGCACAAAATGGGCATAACGACCTGTATTCTCAAGAAAGAAAGCTAGATGCTAGTCATGAACAAGCTCGCAATGTATCAGAGAATAACAATGGTGGTGCAAATGTATTGCAAACCTTACGTACAGCGCATAAGCGAGAGCGTCATACTCTGCTGGCGACCTATGTGCGTGAGCAAGTAGCTGAGATTCTGCGTATTCCGGTAGCGAGACTTGACAACGAACAGCTATTGACGGCCCTCGGTTTCGATTCGCTGATGGGGATTGAGCTGAAGAATCGTATAGGTTGCGCTTTACAGGTAAATATCCCTATTCTTATTTTGCTGCATCAGCCAAGTATTGCTCAATTTGTGGATGAGTTGCTTATTCTGCTGGATGAATCGGCACCAGGGCAAGCACAAGAGATTGCCCCTACAATGGATGATGGTTCGTTTTCCCGCGTTCCTGTCATATCACCCTTGTCACACAATCAAAAGGCGCTCTGGTTTCTCTTTCGTCTTGCGCCAGAGAGTGTCGCGTACAATGTATTATACGCGGCCCGCATTCGGCAACAGTTGGATGTTGCGGCACTGCAACGTGCATTGTGGGCATTGGTGGACCGTTATCCCGTTTTGACGGCAACGTATACATTGCAGGATGGCGAGCCAGTACAACAAATCCAGCTAGACCGGACTATTTCTCTTGAAGAAGTTGATGCCTCTTGCATGAGTTTGGAGGAGCTGAAGTTGTTGCTTGAGACGGAAAGTAACCAACCGATTGATCTTACAAGGGGACCAGTTCTCCGCCTCATGCTTTATCGACGTGCAGATGACGACTATGTACTCAGCTTTATTTTTCATCATATTACTGCTGACTTGCGGGCATTAGAACTACTGCTTGATGAACTTTGTCTTCTCTATGCTATGGATTCTCCGTTGGGGTCGAGCCAGCAGG
>VBJK01000435.1:0-1404 GCA_005879655.1 Chloroflexota bacterium
CCTTTGAGTGATCCAGTTCGTACATCTCTCGCGCTTGAGCAGCCAGATCTTCTTGTTGTCTGAGGACCTGTCGTAGATCCTGACAGTACTGCTTGCATTTGTTCAAGATGCTTTGGCTCCGTGCCGCGTTCTTTTCTAGCTTGACTTTGCTCTGGCGCACCTGCCATTCAGCAGCCAGTTGTCGCGCTTTGAGAGGAAAATAGTCCCGCACCTCTGTTTGACCAGTCGCCTCGAATGCAGCGACCTGCAACGAAAGTTTCATCCATCTCTGTTCAGAGGTATGTATTTGTGCTTGGAGATGCTCATCCTGCTCTCGCAACTTACTCAGGCGTGCTCGACTCGCTTGCGCCAACTGTTCCAGACGCTGGCTGCGCCCTTGCGCCACCACTTGTCGTTTCGAGAGTTCTGAGTTCACGACCTGTTCTTTTGCATACCCATGATTGATATCCAAGTTGAGTGGAATGAGCCAGTCGCGAATGGCATTTTCTTGACAGTTCCAGCGTCTGAAATACGTTTGAGCCAGTGCTATCGCTTCCATACCTCGCCCGGTCGTAATCACCGGGATAAGTTTAGGAGTCGTCTGAGCAGCAGGAGCAGGCAACGCCTCCCACCCTTCTTCCCAGAAGTGCGTTTGCTCACAGTTCAGATCAGCTAGCCAGAGGCTCGCATCAGTCGCATCACCGCTTCCTTCAACGGGAAGTAATTTGCGCCAGTCTCGGATCAAGGCCACTTCAACCGCGACCTCTGGATCAGCCGGGTCTGGTCGCATCAGGGTAAAGCGGGCAGATGCTACTTCACAGATCATCTCGCCACGTCGGTTGTAGTGCCAAGGCTGCCACTCTCCCACTTGTACAAAAGACCCTTCCCCTTCGTATTGGTCACAGCGTAACAACGTGATGACTTGCCGCCCTTCCTGTTGAAGTTGTGCAAGGAATTCAGCAGCCATCCCTTCTCGATCTACTACCACGCAAGCTAGCGTCAGAGCTTGGTCAATGGCTTGCTCATAGCAGTGCAGCATCTTCGGTAAACCAATCGTCAAGTGATAGTCCCCTCGATGCGTCGTTGCCAAGAGAGGATGACCTTCGGCATCATGTAACACCACCAGTTCTCTACACCCCAGGATTTTTCCACCGAGCTTACCTACTGGTCCTCGTGGGACGAGCACATCACTGTAAACGGCCTTGCGGTGGCCGTCTATGTAGAAGATAGCGGGAGCATCGGATGGATGAGAAGATGGGGACGCTGTTTGCCAAAGCTGCCAAGTCCACTTCGCCACAACCTCAGTCAGGCGTTCGGTTGCTCCTGCATGAGCTAAACGTGCAAGAAACCGCTCGGTATATCGGTGACTGTAGGCTCGCTCACGGCCTGTCACGAGGGCTAACATCGTCCCTGTGTAACTACGCA
>VBJK01000435.1:1456-5868 GCA_005879655.1 Chloroflexota bacterium
GTGACCAGAGCCGCCAGTAACCCCGTTTGTTCGGCGGCTGCCAGCAGCAACAAGCTGCCAATCCCCTCTTGCCACGTCGGTTCAGGCTCGTTCAGTTTTTTTTACTCGCCACTCGGCCTGCATTGGGCCGTTGCCTACTTACTCCCAACTGCGCTCGTGCCCGATTGATCTGACTCACGCTGACGGTCACGCCAAAGTGGGTCTTCAGTTCAGCCTGGACGCGAATGGAAGCCACCTGTGGATTGCTGGTACAAAACTCGGTGAGCCACATGAGCACTGGTTTCGTCAGCTTGTAAGGATGACCGTGCCGATCATCGAGAAAAGCTAAGGGAGCTTTGTCTTCATCACGCGCAAGTTGGACCAAACGGTAGGCGGTGGAACGTGAAACGTTCAACTGGCTCTCCGTCACCGCTTCCTGCCACGACTGGCCTGCGAACATGCACGTGATGAGCTGCAAACGCGCTGCGCGATCAGGACGATCTTTCATCTCTTTTGTCCTTCCGTTGTGTGCAGGACCCACACACTTCTGGGGCAAATTGTACCACCTGACCTTATCCAAGTCTAGACGCGTCCTGGTTCAAAAGGCAAACTCCCTGATGAGCAAGCGTGCGTTGCCTAGCTCAATCATATCTCTGGCGGGCACCTGCAAAGTGAGTGCACGTATCTGCTGCTGGCCGTGAAGGGTGACAAGAGAGGTTTCTGTACCCCCAACGGGCGCAAACTCGCCGCTCTGTTGCGAGATCCTGCCAGGGGCAATATCACTGCCGGAGCAGCGCAAAAGTCTGACCACGTCACTGTTATCTGTCTGGCTATTCCAGGCCGTCAATGGTGTGCCATAAGGTAGCTTACGGTAGAGGGCATAGAAGTTGCCATTGTCGTGATAGGCAGTCCATGTCAGCTTCTGCTCAAAGGGGATAGCACTGGCCAGAATGCTACTGCCATGGCTCTCGTCAGGGTTGAGTGAGAGCGGGTAAGCAAAAGCATTGCTTGGTGGGCCAGTAGGATCGGGCTGACCGAGATCATTTCTGCTGAAAGTGCTTGTGCGATCATCCACGGTGAGCTGCCAGGGTGCCCCAATAGCCTGTTGCATACGCATGAAGGTGACAATGCCCGGTCCTACCTGATCAAAGAGAACGCGCTCACCATTAGGCAACTTACGCACAATATGTTTATTATCATGGTTAGTTCCGCCTGGATCGGCACTCGACCATCCCTCTACGCGGTCCCCCACCTCCAAATAGGAAAGCTTATCCCAATGGCGATAGGCATCCAGACCAAGGTAGAGCGGTGGCACTGTCCGCATGTCTTTGCTTGTCATGGGCGATGTCTGCTGCATGGACAGCGCGTCGGTACAGGACGGAACCATCTGCTTGTAAGAAGCACTATGCCAGAACTGTGCAGCGACGAGTACAACTACAAGGAAAAATAGGCCAAACCAGACCACACCACGAGAGATATAGCGCCTCATGAAATCATGACCTTTCATGGTATTAGTCAACGACAGCAAGTCCCTGATCGGCTAGATATGAGACAAGCGGGCAACAGCCCTCTCACTTTGTAAAACGAGTCAACCTCTGTCCTGATCTCTCCAGAGAGATGATAAGAAGGATCCCCTAAAAGTAATCTATCGTTACCCGATTTGCTCTAAATGATCAAAAGAATATATTATATAACAAGCTTATTGGTTTCTTATCCTTTTAGGTCTAGTGATGAAACGTCTGGTTCTCTTTTCTCATCTGACAGAGGTAGTACTGGAAAAAGTCTTTCCTTTGATTTTTCCAGCTTCCCTTACTAATAAAGTATTAGCCTGTATGCCGTGCGATGGCTCCCTGGTGGGGCACAGCTATGACCTCTTTACATCGGCATGGCGTGATCTTGCCCAGCAATACCATGCGGGATTTGTCTTTATCAATAATACAACGAACAACCTATCGCAAGGGATCATGAAGCTGCAACAGGCCAATATTCTCTTAATCACAGGAGGCAATGTCTGTGTCCTATTGCGTAACTTACGTGCATCAGGACTGGACAGAGCCATTCTCGATTTTGCGCAAAGGGATGAGTATATCATCGCAGGCTATAGTGCCGGGGCGATGATTCTGAGTCCAACGATACGCCTTGCTGCCTGCTCGCCAGATGGCAATGAGAATGCTGATGTGGGCCTTAGCGATTTTACCGCCTTGCACTTGGTTGAGAGTGAAATCTTTCCACACTATACTCCTGAGTATGAAGGATTTTTGTCTTCGTATCGGAGTACTAGTATGTATCCTGTTATTCCGCTTACTGATGATGAGTATCTTGTTATTGATCGGTAAAAGCTATTCGGGTAGAATGAAATAATCAGCGTTTTAACGAACGTTACACTAGTGCATAATCCCAAAACCTTTTGGGGAATGGGAGCATTTGGGGACACCCTAAACCCCGCCAGGGTGGCTTCGCCAAATGCCACCCCCAATCCCTACCACCTCTCGTATTTCTGCACTAGGAACCCCTGATTTAACAAAAACCTCGTGAAGTTTATATATGGTTCGGTCTTCGGGTTCTCCTGCTTTAAAAGCAGAAAGTACATCCCATAGAGAAAGATGATAGCCTTTGGAGCTTGTATAGCTATGCAAGCTCCAAAGGCTATCATCTTTCTCTATGTAGCTTAAAGACCAGAGGAAGGTAAAATCGCCTTTTACCTAACCAGTGTAAGCATACACGGCGACCCAATCGATTTCCAGGTCGGCTGAAGCAGCAGGATCAGGACAACTCTGTGGCGCGTAACCACGATCACCCAGACAAGCTTCCGTCTGTATAACCCAATCCATACTCGTGTTGGGAATACCAGTCGTTGATCTGCCGATGGATTGGCCGTCAAGCAGGAAATTGATCGAATTTGGCGTCCATTCAAGGCTCGTCGTATGCCACGATGTGTAGGTGGCGGTGGTATGGAATACATCCTGAATATCGCCATCTCTTACGCTATTCACGCGGTGGTGCATGTACGCGTTTATTGTGTGTGAGAGGTACCCTTCAGGAAAATCAACCTCCCCCTGTATCGGAACCCTACCGTTGTTATTATCGTGCGGCCAGAGCAGCCAGGCCGTTTTAAATCCCGCAATGGGCTGTGACAAGCGAAAGCGAATGGAGTTTTTCCCATAAAGCGAGTTTGATACGATAGGTAGAAAAGCCGCAGCCATGGGGACGCCTGCTTCCGTGTGCAGATGGAGGTTGAGCGCACCGTTGTGTACACTGGCAACCTTTGATGGATAGTAACGTGATGGTGCTCCTTGATCACCCGCTGTATCTGGAGTGTTATCGGGATACTGGCTAAATTTAGTGCTATAGGCTCTGCCGGGGAAGCTACCAAGCGACACATCGCTCTTGAAGTCTTCAGTGAATATCTGGTGCCATCCTGGCAGATCTCCAGCTGGTATGGCTTCACCTGAAGGCGAGAGCGCATTGTGCAATGGGGTTGTAGATGCGGTCTTTGTGCTAGAACTTGCCACTGAAGTAGGGGATACTATTGCTATGTCTGTTTGGGTATTCGTATGGTGTGCAGGAATACAACTGAGCGTGTTATTGGCTGCATCCATCTGCGCTTGATCACAGGAATTATCCGCTACAGCAAGCGCTCCGAATATACGCCAGCTGACAACACCTCCTACCAGTACCGCGCCTATTGAGAGCAAGATGATTGCTTTTATTGTAAAGGATTGCTTCCCTCGCCGATGCGAAGAGAGACGTACCTTCTGCATGTATATTGATCCTTCCTAAAGGTCCTACTACTTTTTTGGACAAGGATATTATGCCTGTTGACTTTTCTCTAATGAACGCAGATAACAACTAATTTTGTCAAATAAGGGAATAATAGGCTAGTTCATAAGTCACAAAAGCGGGCTTCAAAGGAGCTTGCCGCCCCTTTGAAGCCCGCTTTTGTGACTTATGAACTAGCCTATTAGGAGAACCCCTACACGTGGGGGATAATAGACCAGCGAAAGCTAATCAGCTAGCTCAAGTTGTAGCATCTCATTAAAGTTGAGCGAACCCCAACCAGTAGCGTAGTCCCAACCGTCCGTGGCAGGATAGAAGAGATTATTGCCCTGCACAACATCATTATAAGGATGGAAGCTACGGGGATGGTTCGCCAGCGTATAGAACGTCGGGACACCGCCAAGGACGGGCTTACCTTGAGTGTTGAGTGCCTGATCAATCAGTGCCGTGCCAGCAGCTAGAATCGGCGCTGACGCACTCGTACCGCCGGAGAGAATCCATGAGCCTCGATAATAGACGGCGATATTGTCCGCTGCGGCGGAAATGTCTGGCAGCTGGCGCAGACCATTAGGCGCTGAGACAGGCTTCAGTGGGACAGTTCCCTCGATGAAAACAGCGGCACTGGTACCATCATAGCGATTGTTCGTGCCTGGACC
>VBJK01000436.1 GCA_005879655.1 Chloroflexota bacterium
CTACGGGGTATTTTCTGCGGGCAAGGCGCTATTCATTGCGCGAGCTACGGGGCATTTTCCTGTGGGCAAGGCGCTATTCATTGCGCAGCGACATTGGGGTGATCATAAGGAATGTTGGTACATCTTATGGAGAATCAATTTTTTTAAAGAACTCATCTTCTTCCCAATTTTTAGGATTATCGATGATATACTTGCGAATACGATGCAGATCGACATGATCACGTATAACACGATCGTAACAATCGCTTTGCCAAGCAAAATCTCTTCCGGCGGTTGTATGCCGTATACGATGTGTTGCCGCAGCTTTGAATGCCCGCATAATGGCCCCGAACGAAGGAGGAGTCCAATCTTTATTTTCTTTGAATAGCTCTGAAGGGTACTCGTTCGGCAATACAATAATACCATGGATGTGATTAGGCATAATAACGTATCGATCCAGCGTGACGCCTGGAAAGCGCTCTGGCAGTGACATCCAAGTTGCTTGTACAATAGAACCGACATCATTTAACTGCACTTGCCCATCAACAATATCACCAAAAAATTGTCTATGCCACCTCGTACATATTGTGCCGTAATAATACCCCGCTGAACTGTAGTCATGATCCTCTTTCCGATGAGATCGCCTGCGATACTCTCCTTGAGGCTTCAAGCGCGTCTGCCTATTATACATGTTCTTCTATCACCTCTACTACTATATTCTAGTGGTTACGTATCTATACTTATATATTACCATACCATACCAAATAATACTAATTCTTAATGATATAACCCTCGTCCTCTAAGTAATCTCTCTACTTATTAGAAATAATATATAATTATCCTGTAGCTCGCGCAATTCATTGCGCCTTGCCCGCAGAAAATACCCCCGTAGTTCGCGCAATTCATTGCGCCTTGCCCACAAAAACCACCTCGTAGCTTGCGCAATTCATTGCGCCAATGACACGCAGACCAAACAATGGCCTATTTGTGACACATTGTTCCCTACGGATGGGTGAGAAGTATATTATGTTATTATCATAACAATGATTCGGCACTCACCGAATGAGATGGTCTTGTGAGAGAAGGCTCCCTTGTACCTGCCTTATACCAGACATCCAAGAAATTGACGATAGCCATCCAAAATTGAGAGTCCCCCATCAAACTGCGATGCTTTTCTACGAATTTTCAGGTGCCAATCTTGTACTGAGAATGAGACACAGTCCACAGCCGTCAAGACATCGCCAGAAACTAGCGAAAAAAACGCCACGTTCTTGCCGTTTTTAGGTTACATTATTCACAGAAAGAAAACTTCAGACGGAAGTTGAGAGGGATGAACGGAACGCTTCTCTCCTTAGAGACGCACAAGAATGCAGATAGAGAAAATATCAGGGTTGTCCTGATAGAGAGAGTAAAGTTCTGTTACAGTACAACTGCTTGGAGGACGCAACGTTCTCTAACCTGAAGTCTTCGCACCATCAGTATTCCAGGATTAGCAAATACCTTTAAGAGGATTTTTGCGCCCACAATTATCGATGCATAAGATGCATAAAACACTTTTTAATGTAGGGCGTGTCATAGCACCATCGCTTATCCGTAACCAGATGGCTTTCCTGGCAGTGATTGGTAATTTGTTCACACACAGTGTGTGCTAAATCTGCTGATAGTTCTGGAGCGCGTTTTCGCTAGTTACTCTTATGCACTCAGTGCAAGCCGCGATACAGCGGCAACAGCCGAACAACGAATAACAAAAGAAACAAAACAAGCACCTGCAAGAAAGGACGTACCACAAATGAGTCTCGTACTTCGCAATCAGAAATTCGCTTTTATCCTGCTCGCCGTTCTTACCGCTATCGTTGTTACCTTTATCTTACTTACCGCAGTGGCACATATCGATATGTTGCACCTGTTCACAGCTGGCGGTGTTAGCCCTAATGGCGGACGTTGTATGGTTCATTGCTAAGTGATAGTGCACGCCGACGATAGGTGTGCTTACGTCACCCAAGCGGGTGCTGGATCGATGTTGCTCGGCCTGCTGTGTGGTGTAGAAGTTGGTGATAAAGGGTGGGATGGGGTGGTGATACTTAGCTAATTAATACAATGACAGGATGAAGTGGGGTGGTTAGATTGTCCGATCTAGCTTTAGGAAAGGAGCAAGTAAGATGTCACACTACGACGCCTAACTTGTATACGCAAAAGTGCCTGTCCCTCTCTAAGGGGGGATAGGCACTTTGAGTTTCTGGGTATCTATTGGCGATGCTATTTCTTGTACCGAATGCATCACCAACATAACCTGTAGATGCGCAATTTCTTGCGCCGGATGTACAGCAGGATTAACGGTAGAAGCGCAATTTCTTGCGCAGAATGCATCACCACACAATTCAGGCGCAAGAAATTGCGCTCCTACGTTTTGTATTGATCGTGCATTCTGCGCAAGAAATTGCGCTTCTACCGTTAATCCTGCTGTATAGTAATCCAGCCATGTCGTATGGCGTGGACAACCGCAGCAGTACGATCACTGACAGACAGCTTCTTCAAAATGGAGGTAATATGATTTTTTACGGTCTGATCGCTAATACCCAGCATCTTGGCGATCTCTTTGTTGCTCTGCCCACGTGCAATATAATCTAGTATCTCTATCTCACGCGTGGAGAGTGGCGAATGCTCGACATTCTTAGTGGGCAATTCTTCCTCGCTCACTTCATGGAACGATTTGAGCACCCGACTGACGAGCTGAGGTCGGAAGAGAACACTATCGTTGATCAGATATTCACCATGACTTACCTTACCAACCGCCTCAACTAACGTCTCTGGTGTGATGTTCCGTGGATAGTATGCGGCTGCGCCCACTTTAATCCACTGAAACAACGTCTCCTCATCCTCAGATGGCGTAAAAACGATGACCGCTGGCCGGGGAGCCATATGGCGTATCTGTCGCGCGATATCTAAAGGATCATCGGTTGTCAGGCCTGCATCGATGAGCACTACATCAGGATTGTGGCTACGCACCATTTCTATCGCTTCATTGCCATTTGTTGTTTCGCCAACGACACTAAATACCTCTGACCTCTGAAGCGCTGCACGCAAACCCTCACGAAATAGCGGCTGCCCATCAATCATCAATACGCGTATCGTCTCTATCACTGCTGTTGTTTCCATCCCTTTTCCTTTATGATCGTTCCGATGAGTGCTCGTTGCTATTCTCCACTCACAACTCCTCAATTCCGGTTGCACCAGCGTATTTAAGCATGCAGTTCATCGGCAAATGAAGTACTTGTTTCCTAGTACTATCCTATACTAGTATCAAGATGCGGTCAAAAAGTACCACTAACTCCCCCCAAAAGTACTATAAGCCGTGTCGGGCAACCCCATGCAGAGCAACCATACAGTGTAATCACACACCAGATAACTTCGATTAAAACAAGCAATACGATGCATTAAGCGAAACATACACAAATCATAAATTAGCTCGCAAAGTGCGTTCGTGCCATTGTAGGGGCAATCCCTTGTGC
>VBJK01000134.1 GCA_005879655.1 Chloroflexota bacterium
TTCTTTATCAGGCTGGATTTCTAGCCACTCTATATTTGAAATGTGTTTCTTCTCGCGTAAAAAGGCTAGTTTCTCTCCCTTACGCCATTGTTTCGGCACACAATAATACCTGATACGCTTAGTTTGGTATTTTGAAGAGCGAACTGCTAGAGTGATACCAACACTTACCATAATGTCGAAAACATTCCCACCTTCGCCTTTGCGTGCATTGCCAGCAAGATTCAAATGATAAATGCAACTAAACTCGTCAGCTAGTTGTTTTCTAAAACCATCAAAGGCAAAAGCGTCAAGAAAACCGTTATTGCTGACAAAGCAAACAATGCCATCACATCCTTGCAAGCGGTCACTTGCCCAGCGAAAGAATTTTACGTATGCATCAAAAAGAGCATTTTTGTTACTCGCTTTGGAATCTTTGGCATATGTCTCTCGTATCCGTTGATCAACCACCGGATATCTACGGTTTTTATTATTATCATTTTCACTTTTCTGCCCAACATTGTACGGCGGATTACCAATCACCACCATAATCTCAGCCGCCTTCTCTCGCTCTACCCGCTGCGTGTTGGCCTCTACCATGAAAAGTTTTGACTGCTGCACAACTTCGCTGCCATGAGTGTGAAGCACTTCGGCTAGCTCCAGGGTATCAGCAAAACAAAGTCCCTCAAAGGGTGCATACTTTCCCATTTTGTCGTAGTACTCATGCTCAATGTTGAGGGAGGCAATGTAGTAAGGCAGCAACATGATCTCGTTGCAGAAGAGATCATGGGCATATTTTTCGCGTAAGTTATCACGGGAAGCCATACGCTTGATAAGGTTCACAATGAAGTTACCCGTGCCAGTTGCAGGATCGAGAATCTTTACGCCAGGAGTTTCAAGCGAGGTACCAAATTCGTTGTTAAGCACCTCATCCACACTTGTGCACATAAAATCGACAATCTCTTGCGGCGTGTAGACAATACCATGTGTATCAGCCTGCTTCACCGAAAAGCCTTGAAAGAAGCCCTCATAGACCGTGTTCAGAAACTCCTGGCGCTCGGTCCAACTCTCAATACCTTTAGCGGTCCCTTCAATGGCTCCATAGTAGCGGTCAAGGTCTTTGAAACGCTCGCTTCGCGTAAAGTCATCGATGATGAGGGCCTTGATCACCTTCTCGATCTCAGCAGCTATCACATTGCGACTCACGAAGTCAGGATTGTCAAATATTGTACGAAAGATGCGCTCTGTGAGCAGGTGCTGTACAAGCATCTCATTCATGGCTTGCTTGCTCAAGTTGGCATCCAGTGAGGAGCGGCAAATGGTGGCAAAATTGTTAAAGGCTGCAATAAACGGCTTATTCAGCTGATGTTGTCCTTCAATCTTTTGCTGGAGATCATGGGCAAGTTCAGGAAGCCGTTGCTTGAACTCGACTACTGCGGTCTGGAACTTTTCAATATGAGGCTCTGTATAAGTCAAAAACTGTCGCAGCAGGTCGCTCAGGTTATTGAGCTGCTGCATATCGCAGTCGAGCACTCTCTTATTGCCCTGGTAGAGTACGGCTCGTCTGCTATTCTCAAAGAGGATATTTCTTAGTGGATATCCTTTTTTGATCTTCTCTTCAATTTCCCGGTCAAGATTGCCTTTGGGTCCTTTTGCCTCCCAATGTCCTCGATGTAAGCTATTGCCATCACGCAGGAGGCCATCTGGCCGAATGTTATTCTCTAGAGTGTACTCCGCTGTCAGCGTCCATCCCACCATGCGCGCAGTTTCAACGAGCAGATTATGAAATGCTACCCTAATTCCTTGCTCATAGTGCGCTTGCTTTTGGTAGGAATGCAACTCTTTGTAATATTTCTCGATGGCCTTTTTCAAAAGAGGGATGCTCAGCTCTTTGGTGTCGTCTTCTGTGTTCCTCTCTCTAATTACCTGACTACCTTTGGTGCTCCTTTTTCCTTTAGCTGGGGCCTCATCCGCTTTGATTGGAGAAACTTGGCCTAATTTTAATGTAGCTTCTCTGATCCCTCCAACAACATCAGTGAATGCAGCATCTATGTCTGGCCATATTGTAACAGGTTTTCCATTGCGGGGTAATGCTTGCAGCTGCCTCAAAGGAGCGATCTGCCAATCACACTCACGTAAAAGGATAGGAATCACACATGCTGTACCGCTTGCGTGCTTTTCCAGGGCCTTTTTCATCTCGATGTTATAGCAGTAATTTGAGGTCAGGAAAGAAGAGCTTATGAGCAATAAAATGATATGAGCTGATGCTAAGTGGAGATGTATTTCCTCTTCCCAATGATCGCCTGCACTGATATTTCCATCATGCCACTCAGTAATGCCCAGGTCTCGCTTGAGAGTTGTCAGATGCTCATCCAAGTGTTTGAGCAATTTTGCATCTTCACGTGCGTAACAGTAGAAGAGTTGAAGAGGTTCGTTGGGCATCCTCGTGCTCCTTTCGCAAAAGCTAGCTTTCTTTCCCAGTAGGTAGTTTAGGCGCATCTTCTACTAAGTCTTTTACTGATACCTCTAATGCTTCTGCTAATCTTCCTAATGTGATTGTTGTTATCTCTGCAAAAGGATCATGTACAATGCGATATACAGTCCTATTATCCAGGTCCGCTTTTCTTGCAAGTTTGGCAATACTCATCCCTTTTGCCTCTGCAATTTCTTTCACTCTAAGACGTACCATACTATTGCTCCCCTGTATACGTTCGGAGCCAATGTACCAAATGCAAAGGGTCAAGGGAATATGGTTTCACTGAACTCTCTGTAAAGACTTCGGTGAAATATTAGCATCGTAGCGCTAAGCTTCTAGAGCATAGACCATTATGAATGCAGACATCCTTAAGCGGTGTGTTGAAACTTTTTCCCTCTTTCCCAAACCAGTAAGAGAGAGCAACTAGGAAAGCAAGCAAGGATCAGAACTTCAATTCCAAGCTCCTCAAGCCAATACTAATAGGTATTGACCACTTTCCATCAGCCATGGATATGCTATAATAACGTCATGGCACATCCATTATCCTGTGCAATAAAGCACATCCATCTACCATATATGGCCACGCGCCGTGCTACAACAGAACGCTATCTGCTAGCCGCCGGGTAGCGACGCTACTTCATGCGTATCAACGCCTCCATACCGAAAGCAGACGGAAACACCACATCGTCCCTAATTTATCCGCTCAGACACGCTCATGCTCAGGCCAGATACATACTGACAAAATATGTGCGTCCCACCGGATGGATTGTGAGATAGCGAGAGGAAACCAGATAATCATGGATCTCATGAATAAGCTTGCCAGCCTGGCAAAGCGCTACGAAGAATTACAAACGCTGATGGCACAGCCCGAAGTGCTGGCAGACATCCAGCTCTTGCAACGTTACGGTCGGGAACACGCCGAACTCGAAGACGTTGTACACAAATATCAAGAACTCATCAGTACGGAGCAGCAGATCTCTGAAGCTCAGGAGCTGTACAATAGCGAAGAAGGCGAGATGCGCGATCTTGCTTACGAAGAGGTCGAACACCTCAAAAAACATAAAGAACAATTGCTGGAAGAGGTTAAGATCGTTCTGCTGCCAAAGGATATCATGGATGAGAAGAACGCCATTGTGACGATTCAGGGTGGCGCGGGCGGAGATGAGGCAGCGCTCTTCGCGGGCGAGCTGTTCCGTATGTATAGCCGCTATGCCGATAATCGACGCTGGAAGATTGAAGTGCTCGATGTTAATGAAACAGAGCAGGATGGTATCAAAGATATTACGTTTGTGGTCAAAGGGAAAGGTACCTATAGCCGCATGAAATATGAGGGCGGTACCCATCGTGTGCAACGCGTGCCCGTTACAGAGGCCAATGGCCGCATCCATACTTCGACCGCCAAAGTTATTGTCTTGCCCGAAGCAGACGATGATACCGAGATTGAGATTAAAGATACCGATATTCGCGTCGATGTCTACCGTTCAACCGGCCACGGCGGTCAGAGCGTCAACACTACTGACTCTGCCGTACGTATTACCCACCTGCCCAGTGGTCTAGTCGTCACGTGTCAGGACGAGAAATCGCAGTTGAAAAATAAGCTCAAGGCATTGACTGTACTCAAGTCACGCCTGTGGGATCTGCAAGAAGCCAAACGCCAGGAAGAGCTGAGCAAGACACGCCGCTCACAGGTTCAGACGGGCGATCGTAGCGAGAAAATTCGCACCTACAATTTCCCCCAGGATCGCGTGACCGACCACCGTATCGGCCTCACACGCCATAACTTGCCGGGCATCCTCAACGGTAATCTGGATGAGTTCATTGACAATCTTATCGCAGTTGATCAGGCGGATAAGCTGCAAAGTATGTTTGCCTAATAAAAATCGTAGTTGCGCAATTTATTGCGCCGTGCTCACCAAAAATACCCGTAGCCGCGCAATTTATTGCGCCTGTTTTCTTTATTCGTGCTACAGGCGCAATAAATTGCGCGGCTACGGGGTGGCTCCATGTATTGCGCCAGTTTTCCTCATTTGTGCCCCAGGCGCAATACATGACTCCCTAGGGAAAAGGGATCATGACATCATGCGGCGTTGGGAACACAGCGCTCCTGTAAACGAGCAAAAGGAGTCAGTCGTCTGGTGGGACGCGTCGGTTTGTGGTAGGCTTGAGCTTGCAGATGAGCGTCAATACGGATGAGATTGATGCCAGCGGCAATGGCCACGTGATGCAGATGCATCTTCTCAATGCCCATAGAAGGGATCTGGCGTAGCCCAAGGTGGACCCCTTGAGCGATGGTGCCAGCACGGCGAGCATAGCGCATCTGAAAGGCGGGAGTGAATTGCTCCTCTCGCCTGCCTTTGAGCGCCTCTTGCACGGGTTGCACATGCAGATTTAAGGTTCGCCCTTGCTCTGTCCCTTTGGTACACAGCGCACGCACCGGACAATCTTGGCAGACAGAGAAAGGGAAGCGGATGAACGCCATCGGCTCGCCCTGCTCGTCTTGCCTCCTGCTCCACTTCAGGCTTTGCTGCCCCTGTGGACAAGTCGCCACGCGATTGTGCCAGTCAATCTCAAAGTCAGCGGCAGCATAGCCACTCTTTTCTCGATGTTGCCATCCTCCATCGGCTGGCACAGGTCCGACAATCTCGGTTCCTAACGATCCCCTAATCTGCGACATACTGTAACACGGCTTTGGGTGCGAGCATCACACGGTCTCCATTGGAGAGAGGCATCTGATCTATGCGCTCGCCACCGTACATCAGACCGTTCAAGCTTTCCGCATCCTCAATGAGCCACACATCACCGTTGCGGCGTACACGTGCATGCATACGTGAGATGGCACGTGACGGTATTGCCACATCATTCATTTCGACACGTCCGATGGTGACAATTGGTTTACGCGGGTCGAGGCGATACTCATCGACTACTTTGCCATCGAGTTCCACCAGGATGCATGGCACTTTCTGGGCTACTGGTACAGGCGGCTTGCGTCGAATAGTAGCATCTACATCAATTGCTGGAACAGACATGCTTTGGGCGCGCATCGTCGTGGGGCGTAGAATCGACATATTACTGTCACGATCCACATTATAACGGTTCTGTTCGGCGAGGAAGCCGCTAAAGATACCACCGAGCCGTTTGAGTTCCTGGAAGGTACCTCGCTCGGCAACCAGGCCATCTTTAAGCACAATAATCTCGTCAACGTTGCCCAGGGTACTGAGACGATGGGAAATGACCAGCACAGTACGACCAACCACCAGTTGATCCAGTGCACGAGTGACTTCGACCTCCGCTTCAACATCGAGACTGGCCGTAGGTTCGTCGAGAATCAGGATGGGGGCATCGCGCAAAACCGCGCGAGCGATGGCTATCCGCTGACGTTGACCACCAGAGAAGTTCATGCCCTGCTCTCGTACACGTGTATTGTAGCCATCGGGCAAGGTCATAATCGTATTGTGGATATACGCCTTTTGGGCCGCAGCAATAATTTCCTCATCAGTCGCATCCGGCTTGCCGAGAGCAATATTGTCGCGTATAGTGCCCTCAAACAGAATAGATTCTTGCAGTACCAGACTGATGTTCTGACGCAGAATGTTGAGAGGATAGCGCCGATTATCCAGTCCATCAATCATAATCGATCCCTGCTGTACCTCGTAGAAGCGGGGGAATAGCTTAATTAGCGTTGTTTTACCACCACCGGAAAGTCCAACGATACCAATTTTGCGTCCGCTAGCAATCGTGATATCGATCCCTTTTAAGACGGGCCGGTCAGGTGTATAGCCAAAAATGACATTCTGGCAACGAATTTCTCCCTTAAGCCGTGTTGGGCCATTATAGGGAGTGGTCGTATCGCTCACCTCCGGCATCTGGTCAAAAACCTCTTGAATACGGTCGGCTCCCGTTGCCGCCACAATACCGAGATTTGCCAAGCGAGAAATACTGCGTATAGGGCTATATAGCTTCGCCAGGTAGGCCAGGAAGATCGTCAGTGTACCAATGGTAATTGCATTGGCCGGAATGGTGAAAAACCATAGGCTGAAGGTATTGCCGCTGGCAACAAAGGTACCAATGCCAATGATTGCTGCCGTTGCCAGCGAAATGAGAAAGGTGACAATCGGCGTAATCTGTGCCTGTAGCTCACCAGCGTTAACGCTGTCATCTCTGCCCTGCGTCACATAGCGTGTAAAGCGCATTGCCTCGCGGTCCTCAATCACAAAGCCCTTGATCAGCGCAATAGCAGCCACATCTTCCGTGGCAACATTTGCCACCTCCGCACCTGCCATAACCGCTTTACGCACCGCCAGACTGATGCGGCGCAAATACGCGAAGACGACCACAAAGAGCGCAGGCACGACAAGCACAAAGAGCAGCGTAAATTGTACACTGATCAGCAGGACAAGGATCGCAATGCCAATGACTATAAGAATTCCTGAGACAAATTCAATAAGACCATCGGTGATTAAGCGTTCGATACTGGCCACATCGGCGGTGATACGCTGTACAATATCTCCTTTTTTCTGTCGATCATGCCAGTCTAGCGTTAAGCGCTGTAACTGATCAAAGAGCTTTTTGCGTAACCGTGCCGTAAGATTTTTGCCGACGATGGACGCAATTGAATTTTGCGTGTAGGTCGTGACGGCATTAATCAGGCTCAGTACTATGAGTAAACTAATTGAAAAGATAATGACGCTAAGCTGGGTATGGGCTTCGCCAGCTTTGAGGTTAATTGCCGAGCCAAAGTAATCCAGAGAACTGAGTAGAGTATCCGTGAAAGGAAAATCGGGATTCTTATGGCTCAGAATTTTGTCAAGAATAATTTTGAATGGAAAGGGCAATAACAGTTCAGAGCCAACCTCAAGGATAGTCAGAATAGCCGCCAACACTACCCATAACCGTTCTCCTTTGAGATTGATAAACAGGAAGGCCGCGAATGATGTCGTGGTACGCCTCATCATAGTCATGGACATCATCATCATATTCTTTTTTCGGCGTGCAACCATATCTTTGTCTCCTTGTATGCCAAGTGTAGCAATTTACTAAATAAACGTTTCCCGCTGATGAATGGATCAGCACAGAGAGAAATAACATGTCTCTGAACTTGGCTACGGGCGCAACAAGCAGCTATAATGGAAGTATCTGTCTGAATAGTCTTCCTATAAAGGTTCTGGATCATGGATGAGTATACAAGGCTCGACGCTGCACAACAACCCGCTGCCACTGGCGATATGGATATTGAGGCATTCCGCCGCTATGGACACGAGGTAGTGGAGTGGATGGCAAACTATCTTCAGAATGCAGGAAAATATCCTGTACTGTCACGGGTGGCTCCTGGCGATATTAGAAGGGCATTACCCACACAGCCACCAACTGCACCAGAGGCGATGGAGCAGATCCTGGCCGACCTGGATCGTATTCTTATGCCGGGCATTACGCACTGGAACGCGCCAGGTTTTCTCGCCTACTTTGGTATTACTGCATCGGGTCCGGGTATCCTTGGCGAGATGCTCTGTAGCACGCTCAACGTCAATGCTATGCTCTGGCGTACCTCGCCCGCTGCAACCGAACTGGAGCAGGTAACACTTGACTGGCTACGGCAAATGCTTGGTTTGCCCCAACCATTGTTTGGTGTCACCAATGAAGCAGCCTCTACTGGCATTCTCTATGCCTTAGCGGCGGCACGCGAGGCCATTCCTGGGTTGCGCATTCGGCAAAAGGGCATGTCTGGACGGAGGGATGTACCACGCCTACGCATCTATTGCTCACAGGAAGCGCACTCATCGGTTGATAAGGCGGCAATTGTGCTTGGTGTTGGACAGGAGGGATTGCGTAAAATAGGCGTTGATAGCGAGTTTCGTATGGATGTCAACGAGCTAGCACATGCTATAGCGGAAGATAAAAGCGCGGGCTGGCAACCATTTGCGGTGGTAGCCACGGTTGGTACTACTTCGACTAGTAGCGTTGATCCGGTGTCGCAGATCGCAGATGTTTGTGAGCGTCATGGTCTCTGGTTGCATGTCGATGGTTCATATGCTGGCTCGGCGGCGGTAGATCCTACATTGCGTTGGGCATTGGCTGGTTGTGAGCGAGCTGATTCGCTGGTGATTAATCCGCACAAGTGGCTCTTTACGCCGCTAGATTGTAGCGTATTATATACACGCAAGCCGGATATGCTGAAAGCTGCTTTTAGTCTGGTACCTGAATTTCTACGTTCTGGTGAGGGTCCTGGCAGTGACATTCCCAATCTGATGGATTATAGCAGTGTCTTGGGGCGTCGTTTCCGTGCGCTCAAGTTATGGATGGTGATGCGCTATTTTGGCCACGAAGGGCTGGCGGCACGCATTCATGAACATGTACGTGTTGCGCAATTGCTGGCTGGTTGGATTGATGCGTCACCCGATTTCGAGCGCATGGCTCCTACTCCCTTCAGCTTAGTCTGTCTGCGCGCACGTCCTCAGGGTATGGGCGACGAGGCCCCACTCGACGTATTGAACGAGCGGCTATTGAATCGTATCAATGCTGCTGGTCGTTTCTTTCTCTCGCATACCAGATTGCATGGCAAGTATACTATTCGTGTGGCGATCGGCAATATACGTACAACGGAGCTGGACATTCGAGAGCTGTGGGTTACGTTGCAACAATATGTACGCGAGGAGACTGCTTTAGGGTGATGTGAGTGCACTGTATTGTTTATACACGTTGGACGGGGTTCAGCAGGTGATCCATGCTCATCCATATGCCTCGGCTATGATGGAAGAAGATGAGTGGTAGCAGGATGGGAAATGGTGCTCCGAAGATGAGGAGCGGTGCCAGGGGAATGCTGGGATTGGCGGCTAACGGTACAATAAAGCCTGCAATCAGAAATTCGCTAATCACCAGATTGACGGCCATGGAACTGGTGAAGTAGCCTTCTTCTCGTTCGTAGACGAAGTTGCAATGTGGACATTTTTCGTTCATTTTAAATGGACGACTGAAGAGTTTGCCTTGCCCACAGACGGGGCATCTTAATAATAATCCACGCATGAGTTGCTGGGAAAAGGTTGCCATGGTGTGTGATCTTTCTTCACAACTGTTATGTGTATTAGTAATGGTTGGTGTGTGGGAGGGTCTGGCTCCACTTGTATATTGTAGCATGGGGTGGGAAGGGATGTCGTGGAGGTTAACTTTCTGTTTGTCTCAATGGAAGCTCTGGTTGTTGCATATGAGTCTTTTTTACAGGGAACGCCTCGAGGACAGGTTTCGCATCTTTGTCGCTACCGCGCAAGAGTTCATAGACGAGGGCTGCTAAACTGACACCTATCATTTGATTAGTATAGATGTTTGTAAGCCTTCCCCATTATGATAAAATAACAACAAACCCAATCTATTTTCATACCAGCCCTACCTTAACTATGGCCCGCCCAAGCTACAAGCAGACATACTAAGGAGCACACACTCATGCACCTACCCACCCAAAACCAACTCTCACCCACACATAGCCAGTCACTAGTACTCCCCTTCTCCGCCATCGACTGCACCATGCTCAACCTGGTAGGTGGCAAAGCCGCCAACCTCGGCGAACTCACGCAAGCGAAATTACCCGTCCCGCCAGGTTTCTGCGTCACCACATCTGCCTACTTACTGATCGCCGACCAAGCTAATCTTACCAGCCTAATTAAGCAAGTTTCTCACGCGGACACAGGCAACGGATCATCGCTAGCAAACAATGCTTCTCTTATTCGTGCCAGCATTCTGGCAACTGACCTGCCCGCAGCTATTGCGGAGGCCATCACCACGGCCTATCACGATCTCAGTGGAGGTGAGTCTGTGCCGGTAGCAGTACGTTCCTCCGCGACGGCTGAAGATTTACCATTTGCCAGTTTTGCCGGTCAACAAGATACTTATCTGAATATCGTGGGCGTTGCCGCTGTACTCGACGCAGTACGGCGTTGCTGGGCGTCATTATGGACTGAGCGGGCCATAAGCTATCGTACGAGCAATGAGATTGATCAGAGCACGGTGAGCCTTGCGGTAGTTATTCAGCGTATGGTTGATGCGGAGGTCGCTGGCGTCCTTTTCACGGCTAACCCATTGACGGGATGTCGCCGCCAGATGGTAATTGATGCTAATCCTGGCCTGGGAGAGGCCGTCGTCTCTGGTATGGTTAATCCTGATCACGTTGTAGTCGATGTGGATACAGGAGCAATTGTAGAGCGCCGTTTTGGTGATAAGCGCATACGGGTCCAGTCAGTGGAGGGCGGTGGGACAGAGCATATCTCGCTAAGTGGACAGGATGAGACGTTCTGCCTGACTGATCAGCAGATACATACGCTCGTTGAGCTTGGTACACAGGTTGAAGCGTACTATGGTGCAGCGCAAGATATAGAATGGGCCATCGATAGTGCTGGTCAGTGCTGGCTGGTGCAAGCGCGACCAATTACTACCCTGTTCCCGTTGCCAGCTGAAGCGGCTCAGGCAAAGGATACTTTACGCGTCTATCTTTCGGTCAATGTTATTCAAGGTGTGTATCGTCCACTGACTCCGCTAGGACTAGCTGCGTTTCGTTTAATAGCTTCATCGATCGTTACTTTTATGGGATTGCCTCTTCGTGACCGTGTAGCTGGTCCCCCTTTCGTCATCGAAGCTGCACAGCGCCTCTTTTTTGACATCACAACGCCGTTGCGCAATGCCTGGGGACGTAATCTATTAGGACGGGTGATGAGTGCTGGTGAGGCGCGGTCTGCCAGGGTTTTTCAAGAACTGCCTGCTGATCCACGTCTTGCCCTCGTGCCTTTTTCGCGTCCAGCCCTCATTCGACGAGTAGTGACTTTTGTGTGGCGAGCGCGTATGCCACATTATGCTTTGCAGGCGCTCTTGCGGCCAGTAGCTGCCAGAGCACGTGTGATGGCTCTACGCGACCAGCTCTCTGCTCAGAGTAAGCTTGTGCCAAGTGTGAGTGCTGAAGAGCGGATGACTGTGATTGAGCAGCTTTTGGGTAGCAAGCTAGTGCCCATTTTTTTGAGTATTGTGCCAGTCGTACTTATCAATCTAGCGGTGATGATACCGCTGACCAGAAAGTTGTTAGGGAACTCGGCGACCGAGGATGAGAGACAGGTTGTGTTGCGGGGCCTTCCTTATAATCCAACGACGGAGATGGATCTGACCTTGTGGCATATTGCTCAACGCTTGAGTTCCGATGATGCAATAGCACAATTACTCAGCACAACACCATCGGAACAGCTGGCTCAACGCTATCGTGGGGGAACATTACCAGGGACGTTACAGCG
>VBJK01000135.1:0-15705 GCA_005879655.1 Chloroflexota bacterium
GTAAAATTGTTTTTGCATTTTCATGCCTCCTGACTTGTGCGTGCTTACTTTGTATTCCGCTAAAGAAAAGCTTGACACTGCATCATATCATAGTGTATTCTTGGGACAATGATAGAGAATATCTGACAACGCGACGATCAGGAACAGTAGACGAGCGTGTAGTCAAACAGCGAGCCGCGAGAGTGCAAGGCGGTAGATGAACCACGTCAAACCCACCTGAGAGCGTCAGTGAGAAACTGATCGGTAGCCCTCACCGTTAGCAGAGGGTGCGGTTTGTTCGTAACCGCATGAGTGGAACCAGTGCTGCGAAGCATGGTTTAAATGAGGTGGTACCACGAGTAATAATCTCGTCCTTATGTAGGGCGAGGTTTTTTTATTGCATGGACTATCATGAAGGTGAATGCTATGGTTAACGTTAATGATGAAAAATATGTCGAAGACATCACTGATCAGGATGACAATTTTTCCAAGTGGTACAACCAGGTGGTGCGCAAAGCTGAGTTAGCAGACTATGCGCCAGTGCGCGGTTGTATGATTATTCGCCCTTATGGCTATGCCATCTGGGAGAATATTCAGCAGCATATGGATGCTCGCTTCAAAGAGACTGGTGTTGTTAATGCCTACTTCCCGCTACTCATTCCGCGTAGCTTTCTGGAGCGGGAGGCTGAACATATCGAGGGCTTTGCGCCGGAGGTTGCCTGGGTGACACGCGGTGGTGGTGAGGAACTGGAAGAGCCGTTGGCAATTCGCCCAACCAGCGAAACGATTATTGGTCATACCTATGCCAAATGGGTACAGAGCTATCGCGATCTGCCCATTTTGATTAATCAGTGGAACAACGTTATGCGTTGGGAGAAGCGCACCAGCCTTTTCTTGCGCACCTCCGAGTTCCTCTGGCAGGAAGGTCATACCTACCGTGCCTTTGCTGAGGAGGACGCTGCTATCCCGGTAATCGTTGGGCGCAAGAGCGAGAACGAGAAGTTTGCTGGTGCATTGCGCACGTATTCGATTGAAGCCCTGATGGGCGATGGTAAGGCGCTACAGGCTGGTACCAGCCATAATCTCGGCCATAACTTCGCTAAGAGCTTTGATATCCAATACCTGGATGCCGATGGGCAACGCAAGTTCTGCGCTACCACCAGTTGGGGTGTCAGTACACGTATGATCGGTGGCATTATCATGGTGCACGGTGATAAGTCCGGTCTGATCCTGCCGCCCCGTCTGGCACCCTATCAGGCGGTGATTGTGCCGATCTGGCGTAAGGAAGCAGACAAAGAGGCCGTCACGAGTGCTATAGACCGTATTCAGAAGATGCTCAAAGGCAAAGTCCGTCTCAAGGTCGATATGAGCGAGAATACTCCTGGCTGGAAGTTCAACGAATGGGAGCTGCGTGGGGTGCCTGTGCGTATGGAGATTGGGCCACGCGATGTGCAAAACAATAGTGTTGTACTAGTGCGCCGCGATAGTCGTGCCAAAGAGGTCGTCTCGGTTGATGCATTGGAGACACGCCTGCCCGCATTGTTGGAGGAAGTGCAGCGGGCGCTCTTCCAGCGCGCATTGGAGTTCCAGGCAAAGAACACACACGCCACTGATAGTTATGAGGAATTCAAGCGCATCATAGCAGAAGATCGTGGCTTTGTCCGTGTGAAGTGGGCCGAGGATAGCCAGGCCGAATTGGCCATCAAGGAAGAGACTAAGGCAACCCTGCGCGTGATTCCGTTCGATCAGCCAGAGGGCGGCGTCAAGGGCAAGTGCATTTATACGGGCAAGCCCGCTACCTGTGAGGCGATTTTTGCTCGTGCGTATTAGGCCCTAGTTGTCCTGTACCTCGCACAGAAAGTTCATGTTTACAGATGATTACGTATGATGACTTTGTAAAAGTCGATATCCGTGTTGGCCGCATCATGCAGGTCGAAGACTTTCCGCAGGCCCGCAAGCCTGCTTATAAGCTGACCATCGATTTTGGCGCTGAAATTGGCGTGAAACGATCTTCGGTACAAGTTACCAAGCATTATACCAAAGAGGAATTGCTGGGCATGCTGGTGATCGCCGTAGTGAACTTTCCAGCTAAGCAGATTGGTCCATTTCGTTCTGAGGTCTTAACACTGGGGGTACCCGATAGCGAAGGTGGCGTTGTGCTGCTAAACCCGACACAGGAAGTTCCGCTTGGCGGTAAAATGTTTTGAATACTTGTTTTATTCTTATCCATTCTGGGGGAGGACCATTCTCATGCAAACATTAGCCCTCCAACCACAGGGCTTTCGTTCCTGTGCAAAAAATATCGGCATCAGGGATGACACGCTCGACTTTACAGTGATCGCTTCGGATGTGCCTGCATCCGCAGCTGGCATGTTTACGCAGAGCCGTTTTTGCGGGGCAGCTATTATTGTAGGACGGGAACATGTGGCCGATGGACGTTTGCAAGCCTTTGTCATTAATAGCAAAAACGCGAATGTCGCCACTGGCAATGACGGACTCGCCAATACTCATGAGATCGTGCGTCTCGTTAGCGAAGAACTGCACATTGCCCCCAACGATATTTTACCCTCGTCCACAGGCGTTACCGGACGACAACTACCCATGGCAAGAATACGTGAGGGGATTAAGGGGCTTCGCCATGAAATGAAGACAGATCAGCTTGCACAATCTGCGCTTGCCATTATGACCACTGATACGCGTCCCAAATTGCGCTCCTGCAAAGTAGGCAATGCCGTCCTGGTTGGGATGGCAAAGGGCGTTGGCATGATTGAGCCTGACCTGGCTACTATGTTGAGCTACTTTGTCACCGATGCAAGGATTGCCCCTGATCTCCTCAAAGAGTGCCTCACAGAAGCCGTTGAGTACTCTTTCAACATGGTCAGTGTCGATACTGATACAAGCACCAGCGATACCGTGGCCATCATGGCGAACGGCTTAGCGGGCGAAGTTGATATCGTTGAGTTCCGGCAGGCATTACAGCAGATGGCGATTGAGCTGACGAAGGAGATTGCCAGGGACGGTGAAGGAGCGACGAAACTGATTGAGGTAGTGGTCGATCAGGCTGCTTCTTTTGCCCAGGCCAAGCGCGTTGCCAAAGCCATCGTCAACTCGCCGCTGGTCAAGACAGCCATCTTTGGCGGCGATCCCAACTGGGGCCGTGTTGCCATGGCGATTGGCAAGTGCCATGAGCAAACCGCTATCGTCCCAGAGAAAGTTACTATTGCCTTTGGCGACTTGCCAGTATACCAGGGCCGTAGCTTAGGCGAGGACAACCTGGACGCTTTGCAGGCGTATCTGCAAAATCCTGAGATCGTTATCCATGTCTCACTAGGTCTTGGTGATGCTATCGCCTAGGGCACCATCGCCTAGGGCACCATCGCCCAGGGCACCATCGCCTAGGGCACCATCGCCCAGGGCACCATCGCCCAAGGCACCATCGCCCAGGGCACCCACAAGGGATGCCCCTACAATGGTACGCATCGGCTTGCGACGCGCGTTCGTACCATTGTAGGGGCATCCCTTGTGGGTGCCCTGGGCGATGGTGCCCTGGGCGATGGTGCCCTAGGCGATGGTGCCCTGGGCGATGGTGCCTTGGGCGATGGTGCCTTGGGCGATGGTGCCCTAGGCGATGGTGCCCTAGGCGATGGTACCCTGGGCGATGGTGCCCTAGGCGATGGTGCCTTGGGCGATGGTGTCCTGGGCGATGGTGCCCTAGGCGATGGTGCTCTGCGCGATGGTGTCCTGGGCGATGGTGCTCTGCGGTGGGTAGCGGTGCTACTTTACAGCAATCACAATGGGTAGCGCCGTAAAAGGCTCAATACTTACCTGCTGCTGTCCATGCGTGTTGACATAGAAACCTGTTGAAGCACCGCCATCGAGGTTCAGCGCAGTCTTAAGCTCAAGATCAGACGAGACAAGTATATCTGCCAACTCATCAAGGGTGAATGCCCGACCTGGACTGACAATAAACAGCAGGTTGCCATGTTTATCAATCGCAACCACGCTACGGCGGTCATTCACCGAGTTGGCAGTAAACTGTGTCCGCTGACCATTAAGCATCAGTAGGGGCGCTGATTGGGTTACTTGCTGTAATTGTTCGGAGGGATCATAGGGCTGTTCACCAAGGGAGCGCAAGCTGATACGACCACTTGCATCAACAGCGAGCATACCGCCAAACCCCTGGTATGATGCGCCATGTGCCTCCCCATCAGAGATCAGCAGGCCGGAAGGTCGATAATTCTTATCGAAGTAGCCACCATTGATGAGCACTTGAGCACCGGTTTGTTTCATCCACGAGTTCATCGTCAATGGCTGGTCGGGATGGTAATCCACGCTGAGATGGATGTGTTTGGGATCGAGGCGTACAATGGTAATGATATCGCTGATGTTTTCGGGACTGTTCCACTGCTCGTAGCGTAACTCGATGCCAGAGGATTGCAACAACCACGTATTCAAGTGTTGGCTATTGAAAGAAGGTGTCCCGTCGGGGGTTGCAACTGTAACAACATCACACGATAGTAGTAACGTGCTCATCAGTGAGCACGTTACCAAGTATAAGAGGCGCATGAGCAATGAGTATCGTATTGGCATCTAAAATATTCCTGTTCTATTAAAGATCGTAATTGCGCAATTTATTATGCTATGATCCAAAAAAACATTGTAGATATGCAACATATTATGCCTGTTTTATTCTATTATGGCTCTGGCGCAATAAATTGCGCAACTACGGAATGGGCTTCTACTCTTCTCGAAGCAGAAAATGACGCGCACCTTTTCTTCGCCCGCCATCCTACTGAGTCGTACACTGATTCGTTGACGTATCGCATTGAATCGTCGCGTGCTCGAATTTCTGGCTAAAGGTGGTACCCGCAGCTAATTTTGGTAGGCTGAGTGGATAGCCGAAATTTTGCAATCCTTTGTTTTGATCAAAGTAGTTAAGAAACGGTGGCGAAACGCTATAACCCGTGTAGATATAATAACGTCCGTGATTGGCAGTTGGGATCGTATTTTCCTTTTTATCCTGCACAAAGTAATGCCAACTGGTATCAAAGGGGATCGGATGAAGCAAATCGACATCGTACGGCGATATCCACTGGAACGAGTCAAAGCCCCAATTCATCAGATCTCGCATATCGGTCCACCAGTCCTTCGTGTGCATGGTGATGCCAATCAAGTGGTGGTTATTGTGTATACAGGAGACAACCTGTATGAAGTTAGTATCTCCATCCCAGCCCGGCTTCCCGCCATTGACTCCAGGATACCACCAGAGAAACTGATTGTTGTTGATAAAGAAGTGTTCTGCATGATCCGCTGTTGCTGGAATATGGAACGCTTTCGTTGCGCTGATCTGTTGAAGCAATGGTATATTCATACTGATACGACCTATCACGGCTAGATCGTGTGCACTGGAATAATGTCCATCCTGGAGTAGACCGTGTGGATTCATATAGTGCGTATCGTACATGCCAAGCTGTTGTGCACGTCCATTCATCATAGTAGCGAACGTTGGCACATTGCCGCCCAGGCCATCGGCGATGGCGGTGGCTGCGTCATTGCCCGAAACCAGCAAGAGTCCATAGAGCAGATCTTGCAACGTATAGGTCTCACCACTTTTAATACCCATCAACGAGCTATCGGCTGAGAGTCGATTGATATCATTTGCAATGGCAGGCGTAATGGTAATTTTTTGATTGGCTTGCCCATGCTCAATGGAGAGCACTGCTGTCATCAATTTGGTCGTACTCAGCATAGGAAGATGCATGAAGGGATTGTGGGCGTAGAGTGTCGCGCCTGTATCTGCATCCAGCAAGTAAGCCGATGTTGCATAGACAGGCGGGGCAGGATGATCGCTATTAACAGGTGTGATGATGATGTTATGGGGATCGGCAGTAGCTTGTGAACTATTGTTCCCCCCTTGCGTTGTTATGGTTGTGGTCTGATGAAGGTTACTCGTCACGATATTCCCGATGAGCGGTAAGAAGAGGGCAATCATCAGAATACTCAGGACAATGATGATAAGTGGTTTGTTATGGCTGAAATTCTGCCAGCGATTGAGTAACGTGCGCGCTTGTGGACGGCTGTTTGTACGATAAGATAGCGCTGGTGATGGCTGATAGACGTTGGAGGAGCGACGACGGGGTGACACCACAATCTTGCGTGTTCCTGTTGACCCGTCCATTAACTTATCCTTCAGCTCGTCGTCTGCATCTAGAGCTTCTTCTGCAACATGCACGTTCGGGTACTCAGGGTCATGCGAGTTCTTGTGTTCGGGCGGTGTGAGCCGGGCAGTTGAGCTGGAGCGTTGTATTGCTTGCTGTTTAGGTGTAGGTTGGGGTGCGGATGCTGGTGGGACTGAGGTTTTTTCAGTGCGTGTCAGTCGTGTAGACGATGGTAATAGTGACATGGATTTTTCGGGTGGGGCGAGCCTGGCACGTTGAGATGAACGTGCTGTTGCGCCATCTGGCGGTGAGGACTTATGTGTTTTGGAGGTGGCAGACGGCGCATCTTCCTGCAAGCGTGAGGCACGCTTGACCTTTGGTACTTCAGGATGCTCGTCGCTATAAAACTCTTTATGTCGTTTGCGGAGTCTGGGCACCTCGCTTTCATGCCTTAATGCGCTCGTACGGCGCGGTTGTTGCTTCTCGGACTGTTCCAGTTGCTCTTCTTCTGGCGGCATTTCTCGCATTTGCCGATTTCTCCCTTACACCATGTTAAACCTGTATCAAGTAAATTATCCATCACTTGCTGGTACAAGCATCACCTATGCTTATTAGCTTATATCTATCTTACTCATTTTGTACCTTTGTTGTTAAACAGTATAAATGATAGTGACGCTGTCCTGCAAGGTGGACAACCAAACTGGCAGGGCTTTGGCGTTTACCCGTTTTGTCTGTTTTGCCACCTTGGGCGGCAGAGGAAAAAAGAGGTTGCGGGAACACCCCGCACCCCGTCAGGAGGGCTAGCCGCCCTCCTGCACCACTCGCTTTTCCGTCATTTCGGGTAAACGCACAAGCCCGCAGGGCAGGGCAACCACAAGGGATTGCCCCTACAATGGTACGGACGCCCTTTGATCATCAACCCGTACCCATTGGGGCAATCCCTTGTGGTTGCCCTGCGGGCGGGGGTGATGGCTTCTTTGAACATAGGCACAAGTGTTGTCAACACAACTGTTTTATGATAAGCTCTGCAAAGGTAAGGTGCTCTTGCAAATTTTTGGAACTATTACTTTTCTATCGACCCCCTTTTGCTATGAGGTTAATTTCTTATGCCCTATGATATGGGAGAATATTACGAGCGCGTCAACGATTATGATCTGCAATATCAAGCTCAGTCCGAACAGGATCTACCGTTTTGGCGAGAACTGCTGATGCGCTATACGCCACAGCGCGTGTTGGAACTGGCCTGTGGCAGTGGCCGTATTGGTCTTGCATTATTGCATGGTCCTGGCAATTTTGCATTAGAGGGCCTGGATATTGAGCTACAGATGCTCAATGCCTATCGACGCAAGCTGGCTCAGGAGCCGCAACATATCCAAGATCGTGTAACGCTTCATGAAGGTGATATGTGCGACTACCAGCTCCCCAATAAGGGCGTGTTTGACCTGATCTTCTTACCATTCAATTCGATCACTCACCTCTATGAGATCGACCAGCAGCTGGACACTTTCCGCAATACTTATGAGCATCTGGCCCCCCATGGCCGCTTTGTCGTCGATACGTTCTTGCCCGATATGGATTACTTGAGTGAGGCGCTCAATCGTCCAACGCACGTCTTCCTTGAAGATGAGCTTGAAGTATCTGGTGAGTTCACAATGCTGCTCTACACTAGCCGCAAGTATGATCCGTACGAGCAGCTACAACATATGGTATGGACGCACGAGAAGTTCTTAGAGACGGGTGAGCACGAGCGCTATCTTACCAGGCTTGATATGCATGTTTTCTTTCCGCGCGAGCTACAATTGCTCTTCCTTGCCACTGGCTTTGCGATTGAGGCGATTTATGGTGGGTATGATTGGGAGCCGTTTGGTAAGGGGTTGCGGCAGATTGTGGTGGGAAGGAAACGACGGTAGTCTTCCTACATAGTTGACTCTCCCCCTCACAAATGTTAGAATATATCCTAGTTGTTAGGTCGGATTAAACTACCAGAATGCTCTTTATGCATTCGTGCCAACAATAGAATGTGCAACACATGTATCACTTGGCAGTACTATTGAAGAGGGAGAGACCATGATGTTACGGGTATCTACGAAAGGCGAATATGGAGTGCGAATCATGGTCGATCTCGCACATCATTATGGTGGCCGTCCCCGTTCGCTTACAGACATTGCGCAGGCTGAAGCGTTACCCCTGGCGTATCTAGAGCAGCTGGTGAAATTGTTGCGGGAAGCCGATCCCCCGCTAGTCAGTAGCACACGTGGTGCACACGGCGGGTACCGGCTCACCCGCGCACCGTCTGAGATCACCATGGGTGAAGTCGTGCGCATTCTGGAAGGGCCAATCGCCCCCATGATCTGCGCAACCGAGGGCGAGATGAGCCAGGTCTGCGGTTTCCTCGACTCGTGCAAGACAAAGTATCTTTGGGCACGCGTCCGTGATGCCGTCGCTCAGACACTCGACGCGGTCACGCTCGCCGATCTGGTGGCTGAGTCGGGCGAGGGATACAGCCATGCTGGCTCTTCAACACGTTTTATCGCACTTAGCGACGTTCATGTCGGACTCACTGTGAAGTCTGAAACGCCACTATAGCGATATTTTTTCTCTAGTAACTGCTAAAGGCCTGGGGTGGGTTTTGGAGGAGTCCCCGATAGGTATCAACTTAAGCGGGGGTCCAGGGGCGCAGCCCCTGGCGGGGTTGGGGGTGTCCCCAAATACCTCTTTTCTTCCCTTTTTGCCGCCTCCGGCGGCAAGAAAAAAGACCTGAGTAGTTATATTCATAGCTCCTTTATTACATGAGGAAGGTGTGTTTCGATAATGGGTTCAGAACTAATTATTAAGAATCTGCATGCCAATATTGAAGGCAAGCCAATATTACGCGGTGTGGATCTCGTCGTGAAACAGGGCGAAGTACACGCTCTGATGGGACCCAATGGGTCAGGCAAAAGTACGCTTGCTAATGTTATTATGGGCAATCCCAAATATGAAGTTACCGATGGCGAAATCTGGTTTAAGGGTGAAAATATTCTTGAATATTCGCCGGACCGTCGTGCTCGTATGCGCCTCTTTCTGGCCTTCCAATATCCTATGTCCATCCCCGGCGTGAGTGTCGCAAACTTCTTACGTCGTGCCCTGGAGGCTGTACGCGAGGGCAATAAGCCACTGGAAGAGGGTGAGAATCCCACCGGTAAGATGCAGAAGCGCAAGACGGTCCCACCACGCGAATTCCGCACATTACTGCAAGCCAAAATGCGCTTGCTCAAGGTTGACAATAGCTTCATTAACCGCTCGATTAACGACGGTTTCTCCGGTGGTGAGAAGAAGCGCGCCGAGATTTTGCAGATGGCGTTGCTCGAACCAGAGATTGCACTGATGGACGAGACTGATTCCGGCCTGGATATTGACGCACTCAAGATTGTGTCCGAGAGTGTGAATGCGCTACGCGGCCCAGAACTGGGCATTTTGCTCATCACGCACTATCAGCGTATGTTGAACTATATTACTCCCGATGTTGTGCATGTCATGTTTGAGGGCCGCGTTATCAAGTCTGGTGGTAAAGAATTGGCCTTGGAGCTTGAGGAGAAGGGTTACGAGTGGTTGAAGCCTACACAGGAAGAGAATGGGGTGGCTGCGAATGCTTAACGCTCTGGCTACCGGGTTTACCCGTGACGCGGTCGTGGAACTGTCGCGTCAGAAGGGGGAACCTGAGTGGATGCTACAAAAGCGTCTGCAAGCCTGGGAAGTCTATGACGCCACTCCAGCCCCATTAGGTCGGCGTGGCGATCTGGGCACACTACGCACAGTCGCCAACTTTAAGTTCCAGCAGCTCACTCCCTATGCTCCTGTAGAGAGTACGGCCCTGCCAGCTGCCATCCAGCAATCGCTACAACAGACGCTAGTGGATGGACGCTCCGGCCTGATTGTTCAGCACAATGCTTCGGTCATACACAGCGAACTGGTCGAGGAATTGAAAGAGCAGGGCGTAATCTTGACCGATCTGGAGAGCGCCGTACGCGAGTATCCCGAACTGGTACAACAACACTTCATGACCGATTGTGTGCCCGTGACCAGTAGCAAATACACGGCACTACACGCAGCATTCTGGAGTGGTGGCTTCTTCCTCTATGTGCCAGCGGGCGTCGAGATTGAGCAACCTATCCTGGCCCAGATCTGGATTGACGCAGCATCCTCCGCAATCTTCACGCACAGCCTGATTATTGCCGATGCTCAAAGTAGTCTACGCTTCGTCGCCGAGTATACCTCGCACATTGCGGGCAACCAGCCATCGCTGGTCAACGATATCGTTGAGGTATACGCCAAGCAAGAGGCGCGCGTCGAGTTCAGTAATCTACAGGACCTGGATCAAAATACCTGGAATATCACCAGTAAGAACGCGACCTTCGATAAGGACGGTAGCGTGACCTTTGTGATGGCCGAACTGGGCAGCAAAGTGAACCTCGTCAATATCGGCGCGGAACTCAAGGGGAACGGTAGCGCGGGCGAACTGGTCGGTGTTTTCTTCACCGATCATGATCAGCGCTTCTCTATCAGCACGCTATCGGATCATGCCAGCCTCTCGACCAATGCTGAGACGCTAGTGAAGGGCGTGTTAACCGACCAGTCGCGCGTTGAGTTCGATGGGATGATCCGCGTACGACCAAAGGCACAGCAGACGGCATCCTTCCTGTCGGCCCATGGTCTATTACTCAGCAAAAAGGCACGCGGCGAGTTCATTCCTGGTCTGGAGATTGCAGCCAACGAGGTCAGTGCCAGCCACGGCGCAACTACCGGCCAGATTGATGAGGAGCAGCTCTTCTACCTCATGGTCCGTGGCATTCAGCGGCCAGAGGCGGAGCGTATTATCGTACAGGGCTTCTTCGAGCCAATCTTGCAGCGTATCCCTCTAGAGCATCTGCGTGTCCGCTTGCGGCGCAGCATCATTCAGCGTATGAGCGGTACCTATGAGACCGAAGCTGATACCTGGGTTGACGCTCAGGAGCGTTGGGAGATTGAAGGCGTCGATGAGGGTGCTGTCCACTTCGACAAACCGCGAGCCGACGAGGAGATCATCCTTCAAGAATATTAGTCTTTCATGTTTATGATAAAGAACCAGCGGAAGTAGGTGCGCGATTCATCGCGCCATGCGCATAATAGCGCACCTACTTCCTCTGGTAGTGGCAGTCACCAGGAACAAGACGATGATTACACCTGATCACATTACGGCAACCGAACCTGACATACAGCAACAGAGACGTAGCGCTGAAGATGTGCGCAAAGATTTTCCTATCCTGTCGCGTCAGGTGCATGGTAAGCCACTTGTTTATCTTGATAGTACCGCCAGTTCACAGAAACCAGCCTCAGTGATCGAGGCTATGACTCACTACTATCAACACTATAATGCAAACGTGCATCGTGGCGTGTATGAGCTAAGCGAAGAAGCCACGGCAGGCGTGGAAAGAGCACGTGTAAAGGTTGCTCGTTTCATCCATGCACGACGGAGCAAGCAAATCATTTTCACGCGTAATACGAGCGAGAGCATCAATCTGGTCGCTTATACCTGGGGCCAGGCTAATATTCACGCAGGCGATCTGCTGGTGCTGACCGAGATGGAGCATCATAGCAATCTTGTGCCCTGGCAATTGCTCGCCCAGCGTACTGGTGCGCGGCTCGAATTTGTGCCAGTGAGCGATGATGGCTTGTTGCGTCTCGATATCTACGAACAGCTCCTGCAACAGCAGCCTAAGCTAGTAGCCTTTACCCATATGTCCAATGCGTTGGGTACCATCAATCCTGCGCAAGAGATGATTGCGCAGGCGCATGCCGTGGGGGCCATTACGCTGGTAGATGCAGCGCAGAGTGTGCCTCATCTGCCAGTTGACGTACAGGCCCTTGATGCTGACTTTCTCTGTTTCAGCGGCCACAAGATGCTAGGGCCAACCGGCATCGGCGTGCTCTACGGCAAACGCGCACTATTGGAAGCGATGCCTCCCTTTATGGGTGGTGGCGATATGATCCGCACTGTCAAATTGCGCGAGTCAACCTGGAACGATCTGCCCTGGAAATTCGAGGCGGGGACGCCAGCCATTGCCGAGGCGATTGGCCTGGGTAAGGCAGTGGAGTATTTGCAGGCGCTCGGTATGGACAACGTTTTGCAGCACGAACGCGAAATTACAGCCTATGCGCTGGCACAACTCCAGGCCATACCGGGACTAACGATATACGGTCCAATGGCTATCAACCAGCGTGGTGGGGTGATCTCGTTTACTTTAAGCGATATCCATCCGCACGATCTCGCCTCGATCCTGGATCAAGAGGTAGGCGTTGCCATTCGTGCTGGACACCACTGTGCTCAGCCATTGATGGATCGTTATGGGCTAAGCGCGACAGCACGTGCTAGCTTTTACGTTTATACTATAAAAGAGGATATTGATACTCTGGTGCAGGGATTACATAAAGCGCAGCAAATTTTTAGCCTGTAGGAGCGTGTCCTTTAAGAGGTTGTCTCATGTCAATGGATTACTATCGGGAATATATCCTGGACCATTACCGCAATCCGCGCAATTATGGTACACTCGAAAGACCTGATGTGCACTCAGAGGATGCCAATCCGTTGTGTGGCGATCAGCTAAGTATGGATCTAGTGCTGGAAGGTGATCGCGTAACGGCGGTACGCTTCCAGGGTCGAGGTTGTGCGATTAGCCAGGCAGCGGCATCTATGCTCTCAGAGATGATTGAGGGCAAGTGTATTGAGGAGGTCGTGCAACTCGGTAAAGATGATGTATTAGATGAGCTAGGTATCCCAATCAGTCCTGCTCGTACAAAATGTGCCTTTCTCTCATTGCGTGTGCTCCATCGGGGTCTCGCGCTGGCAGGGCTAGAAAAACCTCAAGATGAGGACGAAGAAGAGTAGAAGAAGACATATGACAGATTTTATAAAAGTAGCTACGTTAGCAGATATTGGCGAAGGTGAATTATATCCCGTCGAGGTCGAGGGCGAGCCGGTCTGTCTGGCCAAGGTTGAGGGTAATGTCTATGCCTTCACTGATAACTGTTCGCATGTGAGTGGTCCGCTCAATGAGGGTGTGCTGGACGGCTGTATCGTCAGCTGTCCCTGGCACGGAGCGCACTTCGATGTCACGACTGGGAAAGTGTTGCGCGGTCCCGCCCGCTACGATATTCCAACGTATCAGGTGAGGGTGGAGGGTGAGGATGTATTGATTAGCCTGCCGCCAAGCGAATAAGGCGGGTAGGCGTCATTTTTTCCGTAGCCGTGCAATTCATTGCACCTGGACCATAAACCAAGAAAACAAGTGCAATGAATTGCACGGCTACGGGTGTTCTTGCTTTTACATCTCTTTCCTCTCCAACCTCCGCAACATTTCCTGATAGTCATTCTCAGTTCTTTTCCTTCTCTCAAAAGACCCTTAGTCTTCTCTCTCCTAACAGCCTCCCACCAGCAAGAAAGCGAGTCAAATTACAGAGGAACCATCATTCTAAAATACAAGCAGTTGCAGAGCAAATTCGTGAAGCATATATGTTTTATCTCTTGACCAATCCACAAGTACATCTAGCTATCTCGCGCAGACCTGCTGATAGAGATGCGACAAAGTTACGCTGGTTTGGTTTCAAAAACGAAGTCCAAAATATGCTTACTAACGCTGTTATAGAAACACGCTTTTTTAGCTTCGAGATACGTAAAAATCTTTATGATGCTAATCCCATGTGTGCAATTTCTAAGAATCAAATACATTCAATGCTTTCCCTGTAGGAGGATAGTGCAGAACCCCAAAACCCTTTGGGGAATGGGAGAATTTGGGGACACCCCAAACCCCGCCAGGGTGGCTTCGCCAAATGCCACCCCCAATCCCTACCACCTCTCGTGTTTCTGCAATTGGAAGCTGGCACACATTGCATCATCTTCGTTCTCATCGCAACCCTGAAGGTACGTGCGAGGCCACACGAAGTGCTACCCGTGGTTAGTCTCTATGAGATCGACACGCAAAGTGCGCCAGAAACCAGCTTATTGCGCCAGACGTGGATACAGCCTCGCCCCAATCAGCACAAGCACGGTAGTAATACAAAACATCACTATAAAATCGGGTATCAGTCCTGCAAAGTTTGTATTATTGGCCAGCATCAGTGAGCGTAATGCATCAACTTCATAACTCAGCGGATTAGCATGTGCGATGGCCTGAAGCCAGGCTGGCATAATCGCAATCGGGTAGATAGCATTACTAGCAAAAAAGAGCGGCATGGTAAGCACCTGACCGATGCCCATGAAGCGCTCGCGTGTTCTCACCAGACAGGCAATAATCAGGGAGAAGGTGGAAAAACAAGCTCCACCTAGTAGCACGATGACCATGACACCGAGCAGGGCGAGCGGGTTCCAGTTCACTTGTACACCCAGCAACAGCGCGAGCACATAAACGATCACGGCCTGAGACAACCCCCGTACTCCGGCGGACAGCGCTTTGCCAAGCACAAGCACGACACGAGGCGTGGGACTAGCAAGAAATTTGTGAATGATCCCTAGATCGCGCTCCCAGATAATGGCAATGCCAGAGAAGATGGCAATGAAGAGCACACTTTGCGCTAGAATACCAGGAGCCATGAAATCCAGGTAGGGCTTGCCACCAGTCGGAATCGCCCGCACACGAGATAAGACTTCGCCAAAGATCAACAACCAGAGCGCGGGCTGCACCGCCCGCATCACTAGATCTGAGGGATCATGGCGCATCTTACGCACCTCAATACCAATAATTGTTATCGTTTTGCCGAGAAAGCTAGTGACAGTGCTCAGCAAATGTTCCTGCTCAAATGAAGGGACAGGACGAACGTTAACAGTACTAACCAAGTCGTCGCGCGGAGCGGCGGGAACGGGCGGTGTCACGATAACTGCCTCCTGATCAATTCAGCGGGCGAGCCGATGGCCACTATTTTGCCGAGATTCATAATGGCAACACGATCACAGAGACGATCAGCCTCCTCCATATAGTGTGTGGTTAAAAGGATGGTCATGCCAATCTGAGTACGTAGGTGTGCCAGATGTTCCCAGACCGCTTTACGCGCTACGGGGTCCAGACCAACCGTAGGCTCGTCGAGGAAGAGTACCTGGGGTTGGTGTAGCATAGCCTGTGCGATCTCCAGACGGCGAATCATGCCACCCGAATAGGTTCTTACAAGCTTATGTGCTGCATCCTGCAAGCCCATAAATGCCAGTGCCTCGCGTGTCTTTTGCGCCCGTGCGTGACGGGGCAGATCGTATAATGCAGCGAAAACTAGCAAATTCTCCTCGCCAGTGAGCGTTCCGTCAGCGGAGAGCGCCTGCGGCACATAACCAATGCGCCGACGTACCGCCATCGGGTGCCGCGCGACATCATAGCCTACCACGGATGCATGACCTACATTTGGTGGTAATAACGTCGTCAGGATCTTGAGAGTCGTGCTTTTACCGGCACCGTTAGGGCCAAGTAGCCCGAATACTTCGCGCTCTCCTACGGTAAAGGAGATCTGGTCCACTGCTACATTCTCTCCAAAACGTTTGACGAGATCATTTACTGCGATCATCGCCGGT
>VBJK01000135.1:15725-18608 GCA_005879655.1 Chloroflexota bacterium
TGGAAGGTCGCTTGCTCATCCTGGTCTAGCGGGGCAAGCAATTGTTGAAGGAACTCACGCCGCCGCTGGTTCCATGCTTCCACCTGTTCATGTCCCTGGCTGGTTAAGAGTACCTTAACCATACGCTCGTCATCACTCTGACGTTCGCGTGTCACCAGTCCAGCTTTTTCCAGCCGCTTACAAGCCGTAGTGGCTGAACTGCCAGTCACACCTAGGGCCTCTGCCAATGCTCCAATACACAGTGGACCCCGATGACGCAAAATGCGCAGCAACCAGTATTGCTCCGGTGTTACCTCGGCCCGATGCACAGGATGGGAGGCGCGCCGAATGAGATGGTATAACGCTAGCACGTCGTCTACCAGGCGATCGGTCGTCATGAGTAGGTCCGTCTCCATCAATATATTTACCTATTTATTATATTAACAGTCAATGCTTTTGTGTCAAGCTGTTCCATATTGCACCGATAGAGCGAGAGTGCACACTGTAGCTGCGCAATTTATTGCGCGTCACCCCAAAAATACTACAATATGTGTAATATATGCAGAAACCGTAATCACGCAACTTATTGCGCTGTGGCACCCAAACCGTAGCTGCGCAATCCATTGCGCGACACCTCAAAATTTACACAGCATGCGTAATATATGCAAAAACCGTAACTACACAATTTATTGTGCTGTGGCACCCAAACCGTAGCTGCGCAATTTATTGCGCCACACCCACCAACTAGTAATCCCAGGCTTCATGACCCAGAGGTGCTCGATTAAGTTCATCATGGTAGTATTGCCACAATGGCATGAATTTATTCATATACGCCTTGAAACGCTCGTTGTGCAAGCGCTCTAGCAGATGCACCATTTCGTGGACAACGATATACTCTAAACAGTGCATAGGTTTCTTGATCAGCTCAAGATTAAACCAGATGCGGCGCGCTTGAATATTGCAGGTGCCCCATCTAGTCTTCATCTGTTTCACATTCCACTCAGCAACCTTCACGCCAATGATCGCTTCCCACTTGGCGATTAGCGGCGGAATCTCTTCTTTGAGTCGCTGGCGGTACCAGTTGTGCAGGACGCGCTCGCGTTGCGCGATATCGCTATCGCTACGCACGAAAAGATCCATGGTCTTATTGTTGCGAATGATCACAGCTGGTGGACCCTGGTGATAGATCACGTTAAGTAAGTAACGATGACCCTGGTAATAGTGGCTCTCGCCGCTCACGAACTCTCGTGCAGATTGACGTTCCTGGCTCCCAAACTTCGCCCGCTGACGCTCAATCCAGTCCAACTTGGAGAGTGTGAAGAGGCGTACAGCCTCATCATTTACGTGCAAGGGTACAGCTATGCGTATTCGTCCCGCCGGTGGGTAAACACCCAGATGGAGGTTCTTGATGTTCTTGCGCACCACATCAATGACCAGGCCATTGACGGTAATCTGATGTTTCTCAGTACTCATCCTGCTGCTTTACAATTTCTAGAATTTGCTCGGTCAGCGTCTCATCTGAGAGCACGCCCCGAATGGCATATCTGACTTCCTTTTCCTTGATCTTATTATTGCGCCAGCCATCCTTTTTTATGCTCTGGATGGCACGATCGACGCTAATGGCCAGTTGCTCATTATTGCCAAGATTGTCGTAGAGCACTCGCCTGGCGCGGGTATTCAGTGCTTTGGGATAGGCTATTCCGCTGGTGGGATTCTGCACCTGCCGCGCAAGTTCTACGATCTTTGCCAGATATTGCTCGTACTCTTGTGCTTGCTGCTGCCGCTCCTGAATGAGAGTATCGAGGACTTCAGACATCTTGTCGTAGTACATGGGATTGGTTGGGCGTTCGTCGATGATGACTCTACGCATGTTATTCTCGATGGTTTCGGCCATCGCGGCTTTGTTGTTGGAGATGTCACGGGGCAAGTTCGTAAGCCCATCTACTCCTCGCTCTACAATCAGCTGGAGCAGAGAGATGTCGTCAAAGGCTGAGATCTTTTCGCTCTCTTCTGCGCGGATATATGTATCGATCAGGTGGCGCATAGCTGGCTCGTACACCTTCAAGTCGATGTAGTCGCCGCTGGCTATCTTAATCTCGCGGCGCACTTTTTCGTAATAGTCCACCTCTCGCTTGATCTGCTCCATTTCTCGTGGGGTGTAGCCTGCCTCCGGTAGGTCATTGGCCAGGTTGGCAAAGGCACGGATCAGAGAGGCCGTGAACTTGTAGAGCGCAACCCGTTTCGGCTCGTTCTCTTTGAGTGCGTCTTTGTCTGCTGTGTCTTTGGCGCAGAAGTAACCTATATAGTCCATGGTCTCTCTGGGCGGATCAACCGGCTCACAGAGCATTTTGATGGTTTCGCGCGCCTCTTCAAGCTGTTCTCTGGCTTTGACTATGCGGTTCTTCAGTAGCCCCTGGACATCATCCCTGTCATAGCCATCCAGTGCTTCCGAAGTGTAGTCCTGTATCGACCGCTCAAGGCTCTTGAAGAGGTCTTTGTAGTCGATAATATAGCCGTATTGTTTGTCTTCCCCATCCAGACGGTTCACGCGACAGATAGCCTGAAACAGGCCATGATCCCGCATCTGTTTGTCGATGTAGAGATAGGTAGCCGAGGGTGCGTCAAAGCCCGTCAGCAGCTTGTCCACGACAATGAGCAGTTTCATCTGGCCCGGCTCATCAATGAACTTCTGCTTGACCTCTTGCTCAAACTTTTCTGGATCTTTGCCGCCCAGCATCTTATTGTAAATATCATACTGTTTCAGCTTCTCAGTCAATCCTTCGCCAGTCTCCTCGCCCTTGATATCGGAGACGGATGGTTTGTACGATGTCACGATAGCGCACTTGTCAAAGCCCTGCGAGATGAATAGCTCATAGAATTTACATGCCTGGTAAATACTGTCCG
>VBJK01000135.1:18618-19619 GCA_005879655.1 Chloroflexota bacterium
CATGGCCAGCCGCGACTGCGAACTGAGTACCTTTTGCATGGTGCCCCACTTGCGCTTGAGTTGGGCCAGCGCAATATCATTCAAGCCCCTGGTCTTGGCATCAAACCATTGGTCGATCTTCTTCTGTGAGGTGATATTTTGCTCGATGTCGCGGGCCTCGTAACGCAAGTCCAATACTACTTGATCCTTCACAGCTTCGTCAAATTTGTATGTATGAATGTACGAGCCGAAGATCTCGCTGCTTTTTTGCTTGTTGGCTTTCAGTAGTGGGGTGCCAGTGAAGCCGATAAACATGGCGTTGGGTAGCAGCTCCTTCATAGCGTCGTGTAGCTCGCCGGACTGTGTGCGGTGGCATTCGTCAACAAAGACGTAGAGATTGCCTTTGGCCTTAAAATCTGGCGGCACACTGCTTTTGACTTCGGCAAGAAAACCTGCAACATCGCCCTCTTCCTTGCCTACAAACTTGTGGATGAGTGAGCAGATGAGCCAGGGCTTGCTGGCGTTGAGCTGTTGGATGAGGTCTTGCCCGCTTTTGGTGCGATAGATCCCTTCGTTGACGCCTTTGAAGACCTTCTCAATCTGCTCGTCCAGTTCGGTACGATCAGTGATGATGAGCATACGAGCGTCCTGTACGTGCTCCCGAATCCATCTGGTGAGCCAGACCATCGTTAAGCTCTTGCCACTCCCCTGAGTATGCCAGATGATACCACCTTCGCGCTGCCGTACGCGTTGCTGTGCCGCACGTACACCAAAATATTGATTGGGGCGGCAGAGCTTCTTGACTCCGGCATCGAAGACGATGAAATCGTGGATGATCTCCAGCAAACGCTGCTTCTCACAGAGCTGTAGCAGAGGGCGATCCAGCGGCTGCTCGATGGTACTCTCTTCTTTCCACGTCAGATAATACTTCTCGCTAGCTTCGATGACCCCGTAGCGCAGCCCCTCGGTATCATTGCCTGCCATGATCAGTTGTATGGTGGTGAAGAAGGGCAGTATAAAAT
>VBJK01000437.1 GCA_005879655.1 Chloroflexota bacterium
TGGCCATTGAAGAGTCCGACACGGATGAAATTTCAAAACAGGCCGCAAGTATGGCAGCGGCCTTTGCTGATGATGATGATGAATGACCAACAGGGTTTTCTCGATAGCCGGTCCCTGAGATTGGGATCGGCCTTTTTGTTACCCAGTCGCTGGCCAGGAAGAAGAATACCGAAGAGCAACTCTTCTTGAATGTTACGATTCCACGTAAGAGCGAACTGGCGCAATATCTCCAGCAACGCAGTGCAGAAACAGGTATCGTTGAAGGTAAACTGCTCGTCCTGATCGCGCTTGAACACTTGGGATTAATAAAGCATCCACTTGCGTATTTGCAGGGACAGATAACTCTTCCTCAACCACAAGTCAGGGCTTCGGCATCCACATCTGGCATACGCTACTTGAACCACCTGCGCATAACCGGCAATGAGAACTTTGCGGCTTTTGGAGAGCCTGATTAAGGCACAAAGAGGCTAGATTCGGCGAACTTCATCCACGCCTCACTCTTTCTAGATCTACAGATGTCTAGCATGCTTTCAATCTAGATAGCTGTACATCTGCCCTCATAGGTAACAAGAAATCTGCATTGCTAGACTGCTGTAAATCTAGACGATTTCCTAGGCCATCGTGTTAGCACCGAATCCGCCCTCCATGCTGATTGAGACCCATTTCTGTAGATCTAGAGAGCTAGCTACATAGAAATCTAGACTTCTGCCCTCGCTGATTTCTGTAAACCTGTATCCCTGTATATCTAGCGTTCTAGCTTGATTAATCTAGCTATCTAGATTTGCAGAGATACAGTTTACTACCACAGCAGAAACGAAGAAATATAGCATTCTACTCACCTGTATATCTGTATAAGCAGATATCTAGCAGAATTGCTCCTCACTGGGGTCACTGTATCTCAAATCGCCATTCACCTAGATTGCTAGAAATCTGGAAAGCTAGACATCTAGGCGTGCACCTCCACACGTCCATATGGAGAGTTTTGTCTGTCCGTATGGACTTTCTTGACAGGAAGCTGAAGTGAATCATACACTCTAGGCGTCTAGACGAGAAGAAAGCTAGACATACAGAAAGGAAGGTCTATGGAATGCTGCAACCCACAGATGAACAAGAAATCGAAATCATCGTTGTATTTCAGCAAAAGGGAGGGAATGGGAAATCCGTTGCCGCTGTCCAGCTTGCATACTCCCTGGCCAAAAAAGGCAAACGTGTTCTCTTTGTTGACGCAGACCCGCAGGGAACAGGATCATTACATTTTCTCGGTGTAAGTTATCGGGAATTAAAGATCACCTTTTTCAATGCCATCACCAGCACGCGCAACATCGAACAGGTCACACGTATTGACCCCATCGTTATTTCTGAACGACTCCACTTACTCCCCGCACACGATGAATTAGAGCAAGCTGAAGTGCTGCTGACATCAAAGCACACTTTTGAATGGCGAGAGCAGTTAATGAAACTACTCGGTCTGTACGCAGATGACTATGATTATGTGGTCGTGGACACGCCCGGAAGCCGAGTGTCGATCTTCCCGACTCTGGCGTTAGTAGCAGCCGATCAAGTGATAATCCCCGTAAAAACCACATTCGAGGCACAGCAAGCCACAATCGAAAGCATGGGGTTAGTTGAGGACATCAAGAAAAATCTCAACCCGCATTTACAGATCAGTTGCATCCTACCAAACCAATTTGAACAAACTTTACACCATCAGGAGATTATTGATATCTTAAAAGAGACCTATCCTTCTCTCGTGTGGGAGGCATCACGTAAGTCAATTAAGTACGCTGAAGCATTAGTGGCTAAAGAGGATGTCCGGGTTCTTGCCCGATCGCTCGGGAAGTACTGGGACGGCTTGGCTGAGAGCCTCATTGAGAAAGCAGGAAGGAAGTATGCCAGTCAAACGCACTAGTATTCGAGCTGCGGTCGCAGGAGCTACCACTGATACACCGACCGATCAGACCGAAGCTGCGGCGACCGTCCCAACACAAGGAGATAAACCTGTAGACCAGCCACAAGTAGAAATAAAGAAAGACCAGCCAATAGTGATCCAGAACACATCAACTCAAATTCAGGAAGTCGTAGCGGAGCGCGTCAAAACAGGATTTACCTTGCGGAAAGATTTACTGAAGGATGTCAAACGCCTGGCTGTTGAAGAAGAGACGGATATAAACACTCTTCTTGAGGAAGGCATGCGACTTGTCCTGGAGAGTCGAAAAAAGACAAGTTAGGTATCTAGATCCCTAGACTTCTAGATCTCTGGAAGGACAAAACTGAGAGACAAATGGATCAGAAAAAGCGTGTGTATGCATTCCGCAAAGATGCTCTATCGACTCAGTGCCGTTCTTTTTAGACAGAACAGGCCCTCCACCTCCTGTTGCGACATCCAGCAATGGGACAGGAGCAGGAGAAGAGAGTATAGTCAGAAGCGCGGCCCGCCTGACAAGGGGCACTAGCCAAATTCTCAGCATGGGCTTGCATGGGGGTGCATGACACTACATGTCGTTGCATGAGTGATAGCAATGACGTTGCATGACCATAGGTAACCGTGTGACAAGCACTTGCAGGATGTAGTCACAGAACCAAGTGTGTCCGAACATTATGGCAGAAGCTTTCTCGATTCCACATGGATTGAGTATAATAGAGAGGAATAATTCGGAGGCCGTCAAAGGGATACACGCATGCGAGATATCTGGTACGATCATTTAATTCAAGAGAGCCAGTCGGCTGATCGAGAGCATCGCCTGGATGCCTGGCGTGATCTGTGCAAAGAGGAATATCTGGACAAGATCTCAGCACAATACCTCCTGGACCGTCTCAATTCGACCGAGAACTGGCAAGAGCAGTCAGCTATCCTGGGTCTGATGTGTCGGATCAAGGACCCGCTGCCTATTGATGCACTCTCGGCCATCCTGGAGGATTGGGAAACCTCTGATGCCTTTCTACGGATGGACGTAGCCCGTGTCCTGGCCAGGGTCCAAGCAGAGGAAGCGCTTGATCTCTACCTTCGCGTGCTCATGGATCACGACGAACATCCCTGGCTGCGCGAGATCATGACCTCTTACCTGCCCATGTGGGGATCGCGTGTTGCAGACCCGCTCCTGCCGACGCTCCTTGCCGATCCGCAGTCCTCGGTCGTGACTGCCGCGCTGGAGGTGGTGCGCGACAACTGGCCACCCGATGCGATTCCTCTTGAGACGGTTCTCTCCTTCCGCACACATGAGAGGAGCTACGTGCGCGAAGCAGCGCTCAAAACCCTGCTAGCCGCAAGTCTTCGCGTTCCTCCCGATGCTATCCTCTCGGCCCTCCACGATCCTGAGCCAGAAGTGCGAGCTGTTGCCTCACATGCCTGCATATCCCTGGTGGAATGGTTCGAGGACCTTCCACTGGAGCCACTTCTAGAGGCCCTGGGTGACGAGTATCCATCGGTACGCGAAGATATCTTAGATGCCTTCGGCAAAGTTCCGCTCCGCATTCCGGCGGAGCCGGTGATCGCGGCACTCTCCGACCCAGTGAACTATGTGCGGTGCGCCGCCATAGAGACGTTAGGCGTTATGGGTGAGCGCGTCCCTTCCTCGGTATATCCCGTTTTGCAAGAGATGGCGGGGACCGATACATCGGCCCATGTGCGCCAACGAGCCACGAGAACGTTGCTTGTGCTGCATGGGATCGATGTCGCGCCACTCAGGCTGCCAGTCATCGAGATCACCACGCTTGAGGATCTGGAGGAATAACGCCTCTGTCTTTGGACATCCATTGTGGAATGCATACACACGCTTTTTCGAGAGGCGACGCAGAGAGATTTACGGCCAGGGTCAGCCGAAAAGCCAACAAGGAAGCACTGGCTAGCTAGTTCCAGTGCTTCAGGCATGCCTATTCGGATGCGAAAACGGCATCCTCCAGCACCCTCTGACCCGGATCTGGCTGCCAGGTGACTATCCTGGCGCAACTCCCACATGCATCACCATGCACTGGATCTCCGTAGAACACTCTGAATTTCATGCCTTCCACCCCCTCCACAGGCCCACTCATTTTTTCACCCAGTGATGTACATGTCGCATCACTCCACCCAGGCGCTGGCCGGTGCACATAACGCTTGCACTGGTCATCGTCACCCAGCAGGACATACCATGTAATCGCTGAGCAAAATCAACCTATTTAGAACTCTTGTTTTATTGCATCACGCTGAGGTATATTTTATACTGTATTATCGGTTGAAACACAAAGCGTCCCTTGTATTCCCGATCCTCGTTATTGCGTCCCACTCCTAGCGCCTTCACGTAGTTGTCTACAACACCTTCCAAATCCCGGTAGAGCCACGATCCCCTATCGGTTCGTGTATTTCATTCAAATAACGCATATACTAGGGTTAGGATCTATTAATCAAAGACTTTGCAGAAGAGAATGTAAGAAGAGTTTCCTCAAAGAGAGCATATGAGACATTAAAGGTGTATAATGCTGGTCATTTGAAAGTAACCGAGGAAGAATTGCGAGTTCTTGCAACGCGAGAGGGAACGAGCTGGGCTTTTGGAGTCACTGGCAATGAAGATGACTATGGGCCTGCAGAATTATCTATGCCTATTTTTGTAGAAGTGTTTTGCACTATCTGGAAAGATGGGGGAATTATTGTCTCACAAGTGGAGAAGGATGCTATTAACAAAGCCCATCAGCAGAAGCTCAACGACGCAGGTCCTACTTATACAGATCCCCTTCCTGATGAGCTCATGATCCAAGCCATAGCAAGGAAGCATGCAACGGAATATCTGCTAGGAGAGACTCTCACTCTTGATCTTCCAATTAGTCAAATTCCAGCAATTAAAGGTGAGACAACTGAAGATCAGAGAAAGCAGTTCTCTCAATTCGAGCAAGCCTATCTCAAGGCATATCGCGAATATCCGCTTCCCAATCCGCCACGAACAACGTTATTCGCGATCTTTTAGTAAGTGATCAAGCAGCTCCAGGATGACTGGCAAAGATGCCAGTTGATCCCCAATTGGGAGCTTTATGAGATATCCCGTATAGCAGACCGCCACCCACACGCACGAAGCCACAAGGAGAAGCAACAACTAGAAGAGTTGCGGAAAAGATACAACCTTCCTAGTGATGAGATCCGCCCATTGTAGGCACTACATCAATTGGTAGTGCCTACAAAATGTCTGCAAAAATGTGGGGGACACCCACAGGTAATCGTGACACGGTTTTCTGTCACGATTGGTGGTTCTTCTCTCTGGAAATAAGGAACGGCAGCGTTAATATAGACATCTATATTAGCGCTACCGTTCATAAGATTTACTTCTGCGCT
>VBJK01000136.1:0-5348 GCA_005879655.1 Chloroflexota bacterium
CAACAAGAGTTGTTGCGCGATCTGGCCCTGGTGGTTGATCTGCGGGTGGTGGCTCAAGGTGTGCATGATGCGATTGTGCGCAATGGTGGTCAGCTGTTGCGTTCTGCGACGCTCTTCGATGTGTATACTGGCGATCCGTTGCCTGCGGGCAAGAAGAATCTGACCTATTCGCTGGTGTATCAGTCGCCGGAGCGTACGTTGACGGATGTGGAGGCGAATGCGGTGCAGGAGCGTATTGTGGGTGCGTTGGGGGAGGAGTTTGGGGCGGTGTTACGGTAGGTGGGTGCTGGGTAGCAGGCTTCGCATTTTTATTACCCCAGCAGCTAGCCGTCATTGCTTGGCACAGAGGAGCAGGGCATTCTAAGGTATTGGTCTGCTCCAGCCTTAGAGGCTTACAACAAAGCTATCCAATGCGATCCTCACTATGCATATGCCTACTACCAAAAAGGGAAAGCTCTTAAACATCTCGAAAAATTACAAGAAGCTCAGGAGGCTTTTGATAAGGCTAAAGAACTTGGATACAGGAGGTAACGTGCTTCCCTGCGGCTTGGTACACCAATGTCCATCGAAGATCACCCCAAAATCGACAAGAGTACATCAGATGCCAAGCTATGAGTAACATGAACAGCATTTAGTACCACCCAGACTCTCAACGCTCTACTTGTACTTAGCTCATTAAAATAATATAGTAGAAAAAACAGATGGATGGGTGTCAAATACGGATAACATTTATCTTACTCATTAATTGTATCCCTTCAAGAGAGTTAATACCAATATAGTCTGGACTTGGTGTTTGCATAAAGTACTTATCTATGGCACTTTTTCCAGCAATATCAACTAATGCCATATATAACACAAATTTCTTATCATGGTCCGTATCTTTACCCACAGTTATGGGCAAACTCCACATTCCATCTTTTCCAACCTGAACGGGGCCAAGCTGAGGGAAGTAATCCTGCCTGCCCTCCACCGCAACCAGTATCCATAACTCCTTACCATTGAGGGTGTTAGAGGCAGTACCTTCGATGGTTACACTTCTAGGCACATGGCTTTCATTTTGGAGATTGCCATCTCTGGCAATAGCTGAGAGGTCTTGATTGAGGCCATACAACACCATCCTCTCTAAATCAGAGCGCTTAGGAAAAGCGTCTATGAGAGCATCTTGTAGCTCTTTGAGTTGTAGGCTATCTCTGTCCATAGTGGACTTCTCCTTTTATACTTTAGGAGTATATCACACTCTCAGAGCAAGATACAATAGTCTTCTGAGCGAAAAAAGGATAGTAACTATAACCATCTGTGAATCGAACTAGTTATCGTCATATTAGGTGAACCTATAAGCATCAAAGAATTATGCTTCTGCTGACTTGCCCCTGTGAAGTGGTTTAGTGCTGTGTTTGCGGGTATACTTTCATTTATAACTGTGCTATACTGCCGCTCAGACGGCTTAGTAGCACCAAAGCGCGAAAAATCAGAAAAAGCTCATAGGGGTAATATACTATGTTTTACAACTTTTTTGATAGCGTAAGACAGAACAGAAACCGTAAAAAGATCTCCTTTGCTTATCTCTACGCCGTGGTCAGTTTACTCATGTTAGCAAGCCTAATGTTATTAGCGGGCTGTAGTGGCAATGGGAACAAAACAGACACGCCGACAGGGACTGTCACCCCAAAACCAGCGGCCTGGGAACAAAAGTTTTCCAGCATGCGCTGGATCGCTTATGCGCCTCCCTCAGCTAATCCCAACAAGAGGATTGAGGCGAGCACAGAAGCCATCAGCGATGATCTCGCAGTACTACACCGTGCAGGATTTAGCGGACTAGTCACCTATGGTTCATCCGGCAGAATGGGTCACGACTTGCCGACACTGGCTCAGTCAGCAGGGTTTCAGGGCTTGATCATGGGTATATGGGACCCCACAAACCGGGAAGAACTTGCTAATGCCGAGGTTGCTGCAAAACTTCCGCTTGTGCTTGGCTTCTGTATTGGCAACGAGGGCCTGCACAAGAGATACGAGTTACCAGCTCTGTCCACGGCTATCGAGAGCTTGCGCAAAGCGACGGGAAAGCCAGTGACCACAACAGAAGTGATTGAATATTATGCTGACAAAACACTGCTCCAACTTGGAGATTGGATATTTCCCAATGCTCATCCCTATTTCCATAACCGGCTTGATCCTGATGTCGCAGTCCGCTGGACACAGGCAGCATACGATGATACCGTAAGACGAGCAGGCCGCTTTGTCATGTTCAAGGAAGTAGGATTGCCTACTGCTGGTGATCCAAGAAAACGCTTATCTGAAGAAAATCAGCAGAGATACTACCAGGAACTTGCAAAAACCAATACGCGCTTTGTCTATTTTGAAGCATTCGACCAGCCATGGAAGACAAACCTTGCAGTTGAACCACACTGGGGCCTCTTCCGTGCTGATCGCAGTCCGAAGTTATTAGCTGCTGCTCTTCTTAAAACAGCACTGCCTACCCCCTCCCCTTCGAGTAAATCAGCATTTTATATCTAGCGAGATGCAGATTCTCCTGACAACCATTATGCGTCAACAGAATACATGAGAGACATAAGATAGTTTTTAGTACCATCAAAACTCTCAACGCTCTACTTGTATCTGGCTCATTGAAATAGTATAATAGAAAAAACATATGGAAGGGGGTCAACTCATGACGAAATCATCTCCAAACAAGCAAACCGACCAGCATCAATCTCAGCCAGACGAGAGCAACACAAAAGCCGAGCCTCAACCAGCGCAACAATATGATGCCAGCTTGAAGGACCTCATCGAGCAACAAGCAGCAGCCATCCTGCCTTTTTTCTTGCCAGGTGCAGTCTACGAGAGGACGCTGAACGTTGAGATGATCCGGCCAGCGGTGCGCGCAGACAAAGTATTTCTCATCAACTACAAAGGCAAGAAGCGTATCTTGCATCTGGAATTTGAAACCGGTGCCGATAAATATATGGATGCCAGAATGTTGGCTTATAATGCTATAATGTTTCATCAGTATCATTTGCCAGTCATCTCGATTCTCATCTATCCATTTAAGACAACCATGGCCCAACCGCCATTAATCATTGAGAACGAGGGTGAATTGCTGATCCATTTTAACTTTGTTGTGCTACCATTGTTTACATTAGATGCCAAGCAATACGTGCATGCTCATGCCACCTGCATGTATCCGTTGTTGCCAACCATGGAAGGTGTCACCCATGAGCTAATGCAGCAGGTGATGAATGAGCTAGCTGAGTTGTATCGCAAGGATGAAGTCACTTTAGCGTTACAATATGCCTGGATCAAACTGCTCCTAGAGCGAAGCGGGACAGTTCCGCCTGAAGAGAAATCCAAGATCATGGAGGTTTTGAATATGTTCGATAAGCTTTGGGACGAAAGCCCTATGGTGCAAAAGATGAAGGAAGAGAGTGAGGCCAGAGGTGAGGCCAGAGGTAAAGCCGAAGGTAAAGCCGAAGGTAAAGCCGAAGGCAAAGCCGAAGGTGAGTTACAAACCTCTCGAAAAATACTCGTCAATCTCGTCAAGGCGCGTTTCCCTAGCCTTGCTGACCTTGCACAACAAAAAGCCGCTCAAATGAGCAACGCTGAGGTGATTGAGCTTCTAATAGAGCAGATTGGTACAGCCAGTGACGAGAATATCGCCCGCTGGCTACTCAGCCCTACTGCGGCTTAGTGCTTAACTAAGCAGGTGGTTAATATGTTCGATAAGCTTTGGGACGAAAGCCCTATGGTGCAAAAGTTAAAGGAGTAATGCCAAGCAGCTTGGTGTCATCCCGGCTCGCGCATAAAATGGTCACATAACCACTCATGTCCCTTATTGCACCACGAGGGGGCATAAGGGACCTGAGCGGTTCATCCTTAAAATACAATCTGCTTGGCAACAACACAACGGCCAAGTACCTTACTGGCAACCTCGCTGAATGTAGAGACTTCGCCAGTACACCACAGTTGCGGCTCAGCAATGCTTGCATAAGCAGCATCAAACGGGTGCATCAGCCCTTCGGCTTCCAGCACGGAGTATGTACGGCGGGCAATGGCCGCGCCGCTATCCATGACCTTGACGCGTTTGCCAACCACCTGCTCAATCATTGGGCGCAGCGCAGGAAAGTGTGTACAGCCCAGTATCAAGACATCGATCTCTTTGCTGAGCAACGGCTGCAATGAACGCTGTAATTGCTCTTCAACCGCTGGCCCATCCAATTCACCTCGCTCTACGAGCGTCACCAGTTCGGGACAACCGACCGCATAGACCTGAATACCCTCCGCAAAGTCGTCGATCAACTGGCGCAGGTAGGCAGCTTTGACGGCGTTATTGGTCGCCGCCACACCGATACGCCCCCGCTTTGTGGCACGAGCAGCTGGCTTGACCGCTGGCACAACGCCGACAAAAGGAACAGAAAACGTTGCACGCAATGTGCTCAATGCCGCCTGTGATGCCGTATTGCAAGCTACAACAATCAGCTTGACCCCGCGCTCAATGAGCCAGTGGCTCGCCTGTATGGACAATTCGGTAATTTCGTCGTCGCTACGCACTCCATAGGGACAATGCGCAGTATCTGCAACATAAATAAAATGCTCTTGCGGCAACTCCTGCTGCAAGGCTTGAAGGATGGTAAGTCCTCCTACCCCCGAATCAAAAACGCCGATCGGGGCATAAGCAGAAATGTTCGCCGGGTCTAGATCACTTTGAGTCAACGCTGACTCTACTACGCGATCCCCATAGTCTGATTGCCTATGAGGATCATGACTGCCATACTCGTGGTCAATCATACGTGCACTGCGTTCTGCATCGCGTGCGGGCTGTATTCCTTGTGCATGTGATGTATTTGTTACATCATGCTGATCCCAATAATGCATAGATAACTTCTGTTCTCTACTATTACATACTATTCAATACTACGGAATTCTCTTTGCGTACCGAAAACGTGGCGCATGGTGTCACTAATCTCTCCCAGAGTCGCGTAAGCTTCAACCGCATCAATAATGAATGGCATCAGATTCTCAGTGCCTGCCGCTGCATATGCAAGAGCTTGTAGACGCTGCTGCACCAGTTCATTATCGCGGCGCTGGCGGAGCTGTGCCAGACGAGCAGCTAGCTGTTTACCCAACGCCGGGTCAACGCGCAACAGTGCTGGACGTTCCTCCTCTGCGCTGATGAAACGATTGACACCTACTACAATCGTCTGTTCCTGTTCCAGGGCGTGCTGATAATCATAGGCAACCTGCTCAATTTCTGCTTGTATAAAACCGCGTTCGATTGCACGTACACTCCCACCCAGGCTATCAATCTGCTGAATATACTGCCATGCTCGCTCCTCCATCTTGATTGTCAGTGC
>VBJK01000136.1:5482-10512 GCA_005879655.1 Chloroflexota bacterium
TGTTGCGCAGTCAATGTCGAACCAGCGGTCTGGGTATGAAAACGTAACATCAGAGAGCGTGGGTCCTGCGCATGGAAGCGGTCACGCATAAGTTGTGCCCACATACGACGCGCGGCACGAAATTTTGCGACTTCCTCAAAGAGGTTATTGTGGCTGTTAAAGAAGAAGGAGAGTTGACCTGCGAAACGATCCACATTCATGCCTGCATCGATGGCTGCCTGGACATAGCTGATGGCGTTGGAGAGGGTGAAGGCCACTTCCTGGACGGCAGTCGCGCCTGCTTCACGCATGTGATAACCACTAATACTGATGGTATTCCAGCGGGGCAGATATTGCTCACAATAGCGAAAAATATCAGTGATGAGACGCATCGAGTGCTGCGGTGGGTAAATGTATGTGCCGCGTGCAATGTATTCTTTGAGAATATCATTCTGCACTGTACCGGAGAGTTTATGTATCTCGGCCCCTTGCTGCTTAGCGACTGCAATATACAGTGCCAACAAAATGCTGGCGGTGGCATTGATGGTCATAGATGTGCTGATGCGTTCCAAGGGCAGGCCATGCAGCAGCGTCTCCATGTCCTCCAGACTAGAGATAGCCACGCCAACTTTGCCTACCTCACCTTCAGCTAGGGGATGATCAGCGTCATAGCCCATCTGTGTTGGGAGATCAAAGGCCACAGATAGACCGGTCGTGCCTTGTGACAGCAAAAAATGATAGCGTTTATTAGATTCTTCAGCCGTGGCAAAACCGGCATACTGGCGCATCGTCCATAGACGCGAACGATACATGCCTGGGTGGATGCCGCGCGTGAAGGGGAACTCGCCAGGGTAGCCTAGTTGTTGCTGCATATCACAGCCGCTAACATCTTCGTCAGTGGCGAGATCTGGTACAGTTATCTCTGAACTAGTCTTGAATGTAGCCTGCCGCTCCGTTGCTTTTTCGCGTGCCTTGCGTAACGTTGTATTGCGCCATTCCTCAGCGCTTTTGCTCACATGCAGATTCATGAGCGAATCCCTCCTTCGTACTTCAAGGGAATTATAGCATATAGGTCGAGCATAAGTACTCAAATAAGTTCGCCCACCGCAAGGGCAATCCCTTGTGGTTGCCCCCTGCGGTGGGGGGGAGAACTTATGTGGTCCGTGTTGGATCTCAGCCGATGACCACAAGCACTTCACCCTGATCGACCGTCTGTCCTCTGGTAATACATATTTCTTTCACTGTACCAGTAACGGGGGAGGGTAGATCATTCTCCATCTTCATGGCTTCCAGTATCACGACCGTCTGTCCCTCATGCACTGAAGCCCCCACTTCAACAGAGATACCCACAACTAAGCCAGGCATCGGAGCTGCTACCATTGCAGCCCCGGTAGGTGTGCCTGAACGCGCTAAGCCTGCTAACAGTTTGGAGCGCTCGTCTTCAACCAGCACCTCAAAGCGCTGACCCGCCACCTGAATTTCGTAGGTTTCGCGCCCTTTTTGCCCAGGCTTCGTAATACGTCGTGCAAAAAGCTCATAGCTCTTGCCTGCGAGCAACAGACTATAGCGACCGCCTAGCGGTACATTGCCCTGAGCATCAGTCGCTAAAGGAGCGATTTTTTGCCAAGCGAGAGAGTACGAGCTACCATCGAGCGTAATGTGGCTTAACTGTCCATTTTCACTAATATCGACGCGATACGTCTGATTGTTGACTGTTGTAATGTAAATCATGCATATATACCTCAGTGTACATTTCAGTAGGATGTGCCCACCTCTTCATTGTATCATACGCGTTTTCTAATATTCCTCTAACGTTTCTCCTATACGGTTCTAACAATCGGTATGGCATACTTCTTCACGGAGGCAAAGCAAGATAGTCAGAGCTTGGAACTAGAGGGCCATGTACGCAGAAAATCATCACCTATCCCAGAAAAGTTGTGAGCATCAGCAAGAGGTGACTGAACGTCAGCCGTTGCGCTGCGCTAACTGCGAAATAGAGATCCTCTGGCCTCCGACAGTGGTACAAGACATCACATATTGTTGCACTGGATGTGCCGCTGGTGGGCCTTGTAGCTGCGACTATTCGCAGTATCGCTCGGTTAATATTGCGGGTGTCATCCATTATAGAGTAAGTAGTGAAGATGCGACTGCTCAGAGTGGAGATCGGCCCGTGCAACAGTAATAAGACCTTGTGTGTAAGAAAAAGGAGTGTATGTAGTGGCTAAGATTCGTCCTGTTGGAGACCGCGTGGTTGTCAGACCAGCGGCAAAAGAGGAAGTTACCAAGAGTGGTATTCTCATTCCTGACACTGCAAAAGAGAAGCCCCAGGAAGGGATTGTCATTGCCGTTGGAACTGGGCGTTTGTTGGATAATGGCGATCGTGCTACTTTAGATGTGCACGAGGGTGATCGTGTCCTATTTGCCAAATACGGCGGGACAGAATTTAAACTGGATGGTGAAGAGTACCTCGTACTCAAAGAGAATGATATTCTTGCCATTATTGGTTAATTGCGTTTCGTTCGTTAAGGAAGAGGAAGTATACAATGGCAAAACAGCTTGTATTTGATGAAGATGCTCGTCGTTCTTTGAAAAAAGGTATCGATGTGCTGGCTGGCGCTGTCAAGTCCACGCTTGGTCCGAAGGGCCGCAATGTCGCTCTAGACAAGAAATTTGGTGCTCCAACCGTTACTCATGACGGTGTCACTGTTGCAAAAGAGATTCAGCTTGAGAACCCCTTCGAGAATATGGGCGCGCAGCTCTTGAAAGAGGCTGCTACCAAGACCAATGACGTTGCCGGTGACGGTACCACGACTGCAACTGTCTTAGCTCAGGCAATTGTTACGGAAGGTCTGAAGAACCTCGCGGCTGGCGCGAACCCCATGCAGCTCAAGTATGGTATCGATAAAGGGACCGAGGCTGTCGTTGAGTACATTCGCCAGCTGGCAATTCCCGTTGAGGGCCAGAAAGAGATCGCGCAGATTGCTGCTATCTCAGCTGCCGATGAGCAGATTGGTGAACTGATTGCTCAGGTGATGGATAGAGTCGGTAAAGATGGCGTCATCACAGTTGAGGAGTCGCGCGGCATCAATTTCGAGACGGAATATGTCGAGGGTATGCAGATGGACAAAGGGTACATCTCGCCTTATTTCGTGACGAATGCCGAGAAGATGGAAGCCTCGATTGAGAACCCTTATATCCTGATTACGGACAAGAAGATTAGCGCCGTCCAGGACATCCTGCCACTGATCGAGAAGATTGTGCAGCAGGGTCGCCGTGAGATTGTGATTATTGCTGAGGATGTTGACGGCGAGGCATTGGCAACCCTGGTGGTGAACAAGCTACGCGGTATCCTCAATATTCTGGCGGTCAAGGCTCCTGGCTTCGGTGATCGCCGTAAGGAGATGTTGCGCGACATTGCCGTACTGACCGGTGGACAGGTGATCAGCGAAGAGATGGGTCGCCGCCTCGATAATTCCACCCTGGCCGATCTGGGTTCTGCTCGCTTGGTCGTCTCGCATAAAGATGAGACCACGATCATTGAGGGCCATGGCGAGGCCATTGAAATTCAGGCTCGTATCCGTCAGATTAAGGCTCAGATGGAAGAGACTACCAGCGACTACGACCGCGAGAAATTGCAGGAGCGCCTGGCGAAACTCTCCGGTGGCGTTGCCGTCATTAAAGTTGGCGCTGGCACCGAAGTTGAGCTAAAGTATCGCCAGACCCGTGTTGAGGATGCACTCTCAGCAACCCGTGCCGGTGTTGAAGAGGGTATTGTCCCTGGTGGTGGCGTTGCTCTGGTGAACGCTGTGTCCGCGCTCGATAATCTGAATCTGAGCGGTGATGCTGCAACTGGTGTTGTTATTCTGCGCCGTGCCCTCGAAGAGCCACTGCGCCAGTTGGTAATCAACGGTGGTAGAGACGGCTCGGTCATCGTTGAAGGTGTACGCCGTGCACAAAAAGAGCAGGGTAATGGCCATATCGGTTACAACGTCCTCACTGACCAATACGTCGATATGGTCGAGGCCGGTATCATCGATCCTGCTAAGGTGACACGCTCTGCCCTTCAGAACGCCACTAGCATTGCTGCGATGATCCTGACGACCGAGGCACTTATCACTGATCTGCCTGAGAAAGAGAAGCCCGCTGCTCCATCAGCGATGTCTGAGTACTAAACTATTCACTTCAAGCCAAGAAGAGAGGGTGGTTGCGGTTCGCGCAACCACCCTCTGCTCACGACAGGGCAAGCACAAGGGATGGCCCCTACAATGGATACGATCGCACTTGAGAGGCTAATTCGTACCATTGCAGGGGCCATCCCTTGTGCTTGCCCTGCGGCGGGACTCAGCATAAACGGTCACTTGTGCTATTGTATGAAGTGCAGAGAGTTGAGGATGGGCTGGATATATGTCTGTAGTACCTCGCTATGGACCGCGTGCAGCGTAAGAAAAATAATGTTGTAGTAGTCTTTGCCATGCTGGACCGTAATGCTGGTAAGGTGCACCTTGAGACCATTGCTCAGAATGCAGGTTTCATCGCTCTCTTTCCAGTTAGTACCTGCAATGGTGGGTGTAGCATTGGATAGCGCAACAGATTGTATATTGGTCGCATCTTTTGATACGATCTCTAATGTTTGCTGATTAAGCTCGTCAGGATTCTTAATAGTGGCGGATGTGGCATCAGAAAAATGGCTGAAGAGCAGTGCTCCAACCCCTAAATTGGGTTGCGGGTGAAGAGTTAAGATAACTGCATCGGGTGATTTTTGTGGAGGATCAACTGTCCAATTGGATGGATATTGCAATGAGAGATTTACATCGGCATTGCTGGCCGTACTATACGAGGTTGGTTTGGGGAATTGGCTTGGTGCTACTGGCGTGGCGGTTGCGTTAGCTTCGCTATTTGCCTGTGATGTGGCGGTTGCAGCAGGTTCGCTGCTTGCCCGTGATAGGTTGGAGTTTTTGTTTGCCATGTCACTGCTGGGAGAGAGGCTCTCCTTGAAGGCAATAACGCCAGCCGTGCCGCCTACACCGAATAGGCAGATAAATAGCAACAAC
>VBJK01000136.1:10526-27648 GCA_005879655.1 Chloroflexota bacterium
GTTTGTATCTTGCGCGATCTGGGCATGGGCAAGCTGATCAGTCTGGGAGGGGTGACGTTGCGGCACAGTGGTAGGCCAGGGGGGAGTACCGGCAGGTAGGTAAGAGAATGACATGGGTGTAGCTTGGTAGCTGGCGGATGCATGTGCCGCCACCGGTACGATCGACGCTTCGCACCTTGCACAAAAGGTTGTTGTGTTTGATATTTCAGCCTCACAGCGAGGACATTTCATAATTGTTGCTCCCTATTATGGTGATGTATTAATGAAACGGAGATAAGCTATATGCTGACAGGTCGTATCCTGCCACCATGATACCCAATTTCAACTTAGGAAACAAGCCCCATCTCCGTATGGAATTTCGCCACTTGAGCAACTAAGTTCTGTCTATACCCTCAGATATGTAAATGCCGGGCATTGTCATTAATGCTGGTGCCATACATTTCCTAAAGATAGACTGGCACAAGGTTCAAAGCTTGCAAGCACACTGCGCGTTTCTGCCACTTCCGCAGTACATAATGGACAGACTGCAAGATGCTCGGTGATACTGATGGTCTGATTGGCGGGTAAGAGTTCTGCACAGTAATGACTGAGCGTAGTTACCTCAGGACATCGACTGCGGTAGAGTTTGGCGAGAAGGAAATTATTCGTTCGTTGGTAGATCGCCAGCCGTCGCTGACAGATTCCACATTGCTCTAGATGTTCCTGTACATCTGTCGCCAGTGTCTCATCATCCAGAGCATACCTCAGCAGTTCCTCATCGGTGGGGGCCATTGAGTGTAGACATTCTATCACAAGCGTTCCCTCTTGTTATCTGAGCATGTTATAGCTGTTCTCACACAACTTTTCTGTGCTTAAACAACAATACTATAAATTACGTTGGTTGCTCTGTAAACGTTTCACTGAGCAATTTTTGTATATCATCTTCATGCCAAAAAACAAGAGAGGAGAGCAGAACATTGTCGCTCTCCTTCGCTAGCAAAAGTCGCCTACTTATCACACAGTCGCACTCAACTTCCAACGTATTTTATCTGCATTGCGTAGAATGCGTTCCATAACATTACGCTTAATGCGATAGATTTCGCTCTCGTTACTAAATTCATTGGGACAACAGCGTATAATTTCACGCGGTTTTAGATTGCAATGAAAATGCAAATAAGCAATCCGTTTTTCTTTTTCACCTACCAAAACGCTCTCGATGGCTTCCCATAGCTCACCTTCGTGATACAGATCATCAACGGAAGGTTCATCATTGCCACCCTGTCCATAATCGGGGATTGGCTCTTCCCGTGGCCGGGCGTAGGTGCGCAGAGTATCGGTGATCGCACAATGCAAACAAAGATGCAAGTAACTGAGCGCACCAGCAAGCGCTGTGAATGAGACTCCCTGGTCGCTCACCGCCTGCCAGAAGCGTCGAAAAGCATCATAGATATAGCTAATCTCGCTGTCATAGCGTAGTGCAAGCTCGCGTTGTGGGTGACGCCCGATCCATATACGCACATTATCGCTCAACTGTGTTTGCAAAATCGCCCACGCGTCATTGTTTTGCAACAGGATTGCACGCCGTAATATTTCCAGAGAATATTGGTCGTTACTCTGTTCTTTTCGACGATACTTATTCATCTCACATGCACTACATTCGGCAAGATCTTTTAAGCTCATTTCACCAGGTAGCTTTTCTTCCATCTTAGTACCCATTTTACCTACTTCCCCTTCAGTAAAGTCTGAAGTGGTACAGTTTACGCTCAACGTTTATCGCTATGATAGTAGACGCAACGCGAGTGGCTTACTCAAAGGCTTGTGTTGCTTCCATAGTGCTAACTTGCCTGCCAAAGCAAGTTTGTCCTACTCACTAAGTATTCCCTATGAAAAGACATAGTACTATTTACCAATGTAGGTATACCGTACACATATCAGGGTACAATTCAGGGCATGAATTTACAATGGACCAAGTAACTCTATGCGTGTGATCCACGTCACAAAAAAGATCTTGCCGGTAATGAAGATGTGTGTGCTTAATCTAGCAACGGTTCTAATGCTTCAACGGTATTGACCGGGGCCTGGCAGGCAAAGTTTTGACAGACATAAGCGGTAGCTTTGCCATCCTTGAGCGGTCGTTCTGCTAGCAACGCAATGCTCTGTTGTGCCTCTGTATCGTTGGCGGTGCAACAGGCTATGACACTGTTGGGGATATAACGCCGATTCACTATGTTGAGCAAGCTACGCGTTTCCTCGTTGGAGGCATGGCCGATGATGGCGATCTCTTGCACTGCCGACCGCGCAAAATCCAGAGCATTGAGCAGGTGTCCAAAGCCCTGTGGATGCTGTACCATCAGGTCTGCCAGGGGTTCTAGATAGTGTATGGCGCGCTGGCGATATGCCTCTTCGCCTGTTAATGCGGCAAGACGCAGGAGGACTTCAGCGGCTACGCTATTCCCGGCGGGGATGGCATTATCTACGATATCTTTGGGGCGGCTGATCAGGGCTTCATGATCGTTGCCTGTGTCAAAAAAGCCGCCCTGCTCTTCATCGGTGAAGAGCTGTATGGTCTGTTCCATTAATGCGCGTGCCTCGGAGAACCAGCGCAGGTCAAAGCTAGCCTCGTAGAGGCAGAGGAGTCCAGCGGCGAGAAAAACGGCATCTTCAAGGTAGCCATGCAGCCTGGCGCGCCCATCTTTATACGTACGCAGGAGCCGTCCAGCGGGTCGCAAAGAGCTGAGTAAGAAGTTGGCATTGTTGATGGCGATGTGCAGGTAGTCGGCCCGCGCAAGGTAACGTGCTGCTTCGGCAAAGCTCTGTAGCATGAGTCCGTTCCAGGAGGTGAGAATCTTTTCGTCGCGCCCCGGCTTGCTGCGCTGCTCTCGTGCTTGGAAGAGTATGGCTCGGCTCCTTTGCAGTGAGGCGTGCACGTCGTTTACTGCCATTTGCATCTCGCTTGCCAGTTGTTGCACATCGCTCACCACGTGCAGGATGTTCTTCTCTTCAAAATTGCCGTGCGTGGTGACATCGTAATAGCGCATAAAGAGTGCTGCATCTTGTGGTGCTAGTAAGCGCTCAATCTCTTGAGGTGTCCAGAGAAAGAACTTTCCCTCTTCTCCTTCGCTATCTGCATCCTGAGTGGAGTAGAACCCGCCTTCAGGGGAGGTCATCTCACGTATTACATAATCCAATGTCTCTTCTACAATACGGCGATAGAAGCTATTACCCGTGACGAGGTAGGCGTGCAGGTAGAGGCGGCTCAGTAAGGCGTTATCGTAGAGCATCTTCTCAAAATGGGGCGCTAGCCATTCCTCATCCACGGAGTAGCGATGGAAGCCTCCACCCAAGTGATCATAGATGCCACCATTGGCCATATGTTGTAACGAAGTTTCGACCATTACGCGTTCGGCATGGCTTGCTGACTCTTGCTGTAGTGCGAGTTCGCCTTTGGCTTTATGCAGGTGCACGCGGAGCAAAAATTCCAATGCCATGGTATTGGGAAACTTGGGGGCTTGACCAAAACCACCATATTGGGCATCGAAGGTTGTCGCCAGCTTGTGACTGGCGGTCTGTAAGATGCTAAGTGATGCGGTACCTGGGAATTGGCTGCTCTTTGTATGCGTGGTGCTGCGTTGTTTGAGGAAATCCGCCAGCTCATTAGCCTGCGCTTCCACACGCTCGCGCTGTGTTTCGTAGACATGAGCAATACTCAACAAGAGACGTGGGAAACCTGGCATAGTGTGCTGTCCATACTGGCGATCGGCGGGCGGAAAATACGTTCCGCCATAAAAAGGGTGTCCGTCAGGGGTGAGAAAGACGGTCATTGGCCACCCTCCTTGACCGCTCATAGCCTGGACGGCCTGCATATAGATGCTATCAATATCTGGGCGCTCTTCACGATCTACTTTAATGGAGATAAAATGCTTGTTCATCAAGACTGCGATCTCTTCGTTCTCGAAGGATTCGCGCTCCATAACGTGGCACCAGTGACAGGCTGAGTAGCCAACGCTGAGCAAAATGGGCTTGTCTTCCCGTTTTGCTTTCTGTAGCGCTGCTTCTCCCCATGGATACCAATCTACTGGATTGTGTGCATGTTGCAATAAATATGGACTTGTTTCGTTAATCAGACGATTGGTATGCTTATGTTCTTTCTGTTGGCTCGCTATATTATGATGCTTGTGTGTCTCTGACATAAACTTTCTCCCATACTGTTGGCTCACCGGGTAACTTTTGGCATTGTACGACATAACCATGGACAAGAGACAGCTGTTCCCTTCCTTATGGTTGTCCTGGTTGCGGAGGGGGCTGATTTAATTATTGGCTGGACAATCAGGAACTGGCGATGATGTACTCTGATGCTCTGCCGGAAATTTTCCATACACCGCCACAATGCAGACATCTCCATTGTGCTGAGCATACTCGACTAAAAATGATATCCTGAAGAATAAAAATAATAGTGATCACCCATACGATCGGCACAGTGCGCCGCCGCGATGCGGCTGCTTGAGCCTCTCTGGTCAGTCTGACCGGTATGGTTTTAGTCCTAGTAGTTGGCTGCCGCCACGAAGAAAGTTTGGCAAAAAGAGAGGAACAAGCACGAGCAAGCTTCAGCGCAGCATTACTAAGAAAGTGCAGGCTATTGTCACGTGGCTCCTCAAAAAAGGGCAATTGGACAATTGTCACCAGCAAAGTGATACCAGTAATAATGCCAGTGACAATAGCGGAGGCTGGTGTGAAAACAGCTCCTGTGATGCCTAATACAATGGAATTGACAACCACCCCAAAAAAGATGATCCACTTGCCCAGGTTAGGAGACTGTAATGGGCCAGCCTTTTGTGGTGAGTCAGTAGGCTGTGGTGGGCTAGCAGATAATGATGGACTAGCGGGCTGCAATGAGTCAGCAGGCTGTGGTGGGTCAGCAGGTTGTGGTGGGCCAGCAGAACCTGTATTCATAGCTAATCATGCCTTTCTGTGAACAAAATAAAGAAGTTCAATATATTATAAACAAAACTTATATACAAAGGCAATACTCTAGAAAAGCATGGGTATGGATGAAGCCAGGATAATTAGCGAGGTCAGCACTTGTGAACTTTGTAACTGCTGTGCTAATCTAGAACAATTTTACGATGCTTTAATAGACAGCTATGGGTATCTGTGGTATAGTACGGGCTATACTATACTAAAGAGAATGTATTCTCAACCACAAAGTAAGATACGCTTTTCGATAATGGTCCAATGCTCGATACGCGGGTCTATGTTTGATAAGTTGAGATATTTTTATGGGAGGGGTTCTCTTGACACAAGTTTGGGATGATACGCTAAAGCGCTTGATCATGGCCAATCCGCAGGATTTTGTTTCAATGATTATAGAAGAAGCACGTTATGAGGGGGATCTGGCTACTGAACTCAAGAATTGGACACGTCGTGCTGATGTGGCAATGAGTATTCTATTGCATGGCGAAAAGATGGTCTTGGATCTGGAGATACAGAGTACTCAGGATGATACCATGGGACAAAGGTTGTTGGAGTATAATGTATTAGCCACGCGTGAACACAATTGTCGCGTCATCTCGTGCGTCATCTATTTACGCGAAGATGACAATATTGTTGAATCACCCTTGATCTGGGGGCTACCCAACGGCGCGCAGATACTCGTCTTCCGCTATATCGTGATAAAGATGTGGGAGCTTCCAGTCCAGGATATTCTTGAGTCTGGCCTAGTCGGCTTATACCCGTTGCTGCCATTGGCAGAAGGGGGCAAGCAGTATCATGTCATTGATACAATGATCGAGCAGATTGTGGCTGCCAAACAATGGCATCTGCTATCCTTCAGCCACATCATAGCGGGACTGGTGTTTACTCAAGAACAGGATCACGAGTACTTACAAAGGAGATTTGCTGTGTTTGAAGATATTCTAGAAGAATCTTGGGTCTATCAAGAGATTGAAAAGAAGGGACTTGAGAAGGGCTTAAAGCAAGGTCTTGAGAAGGGCGTGAAGCAAGGTCTTGAGAAGGGCGTGAAGCAAGGTCTTGAGAAGGGCGTGAAGCAAGGTCTTGAGAAGGGCGTGAAGCAAGGTCTTGAACGAGGACTGATGTCCTACCGCCAGACGATACTACGGATCGTTGAGGCACGCTTCCCCACGCTGACTGATTGGGTGCAACAGCAGCTCAATGCCGTCACCGATCTGACGATGCTGCAAAATATGTCAGTCTCGGTGAGTCTTGCTCAGAGTAGTGACGAGGCACGTATAGCGCTGCTCAATATTCTACAGAACAAGAATGGCATACAAGATTAACGAGCGATGCAGTAATGGAGTACGGCCCGTGGGTGCGCAATTTCTTGCGCCTGCGAAATGCTCAAGTGGGAACTTCGCTTTTAACAAGACATTTTGGCTGGCAAATATAGGGCAAACAGCGGACATTCACAACGGTCGTACAATGATGAGAACGCTCAAAGTGATAGCTCTCAAAAAGAAACAGCGGGCTAGCTAGCCCGCTGCGTATTGTTTACCTTCGATAAACAACAGTGTTTACGTAGTACAGGAACAATCTTCAACTTCTGCGCAATACTACGTCTGCCGTACGATAACGACGCCTGCAAACGTTGCTTCTCCTGTTTATTTTGCGGCCATTGCCACTGGTTAATATCCTGGTTGTGTCGTCGCAGAGCTCTGGCTAGAGCTAGCTCGTCGTCCACACGTTCGCGCAGAGAGCAGATCATGACGCGCCGTTGGCACTTCGGCAGGTCCAGTAGAGCCTTAAGAACCTCCTCCAGGCGATTGTTCATTTCATCCTGTTCCTCAATCACTTCCGCCGGGTCAACCATCTCTTTGCTAGCACTCACCAAGACCTTGCCACGATAGATCTCACCTTCCTCATCTTCAGACAAGGGCACATTTGGTTTATGGCGACGCATCATATCGATGAACTCGCTATGCACAATGTGCTTAACATACGCCTTCGGGTAATGGATCTCCTTCTCTTTGAGAACCTGCCAGAACTTAATACGCGCCTTCTGAGCCAGTTCATCAATTTCCAGGTCGAGTAGAGCAGGATGAACACCGGTGGCATGCTGACAGATCCATTCCATCGATAATGCGACAATATAAGAATCGTAACTCTCTAAGATTTCTTCGACGCTAGACTTACACCCATCAATGGATGTAGAAGGTGAAACCGCTTGCTGCATATGTGCTCTCTCCTCATTAGTTAGCATATAGCTGTACGTGCGTCCGGTCAGCAGCAGGATATATTTATATAAATGTTATAGATCATTGCTAAGCATGGCCCGTGCTTATCAGGTGTCATTTGTCCCTGCCGTCTTTCCTTATGATAACTGTAAGGTATCGTACGTGCATCTTTAAAGCGAGCCACTGCCATTTCTCTGTCAGCAGGTGTGATATACTACGCCTTATGACTATCATACAAATGCTCATACTCTTCATTGCGGCAATCCTCGGTGGTACATTGAATGCAGTGGCAGGTGGGGGGAGTTTCATCGGTTTTCCTTCGCTCATCTTCACAGGTATTCATCCTATCGAAGCGAATGCCACAAATGCTATCGCGCTCTGGCCAGGCTCAGTAGCCAGTGTAGGCGCGTATCGACGCGAACTCGCTCAGCAACCGCGCGACCTGCTCTTTCTGCTCGTCGGCACCAGTCTCATTGGTGGCATTCTTGGAGCCATCTTGCTGCTCAAAACGCCGAAGGAGATCTTCATCCATTTAGTACCATATCTTTTGCTTGTAGCAACATTACTCTTCACTTTCAGTGGTCCTATCACCAGCAAGTTGCGCCAGCGCTCAGCAGAGAAAGCCAGCCGCATGACAATACCGGCCCTCGTCGGTGTTTCGGTCGCACAACTGATAATTTCTATTTATGGAGGATACTTTGGCGGCGGTATTGGTATTTTAATGTTGGCGACGCTGGCAATGATGGGCATGGAAAATATCCATGAGATGAATGCAATGAAAACAGTCCTCACCAGTTGCATTAATGGAGTGGCCGTCGTAACCTTTATCATCGCCGGGGCGGTAGTCTGGCAGCCAGCCATACTCATGATTGTCGGAGCCATCATCGGAGGCTATGCTGGCGCGTATTATGCACGTAAAATAGAACAGAAGTGGATTCGTAGCTTCGTTATCGTAATGGGATTCAGCCTATCAGTCTACTTCTTCTTCTTTCGCTAAGGGGAACATAAACAATGGAAAGGGAGGAGGCAAGCGGCTGTGTCACAAGACACTTGCTTCCTGCTTTTCCACTGCCATCTCCGGCAGATTTTTCTTCACTATCTTGCTCCATGACAATCTCCAGCGTTGCCAGAAGGGATAAGAACCTCGCAATGCAAGTAATGGGAGTAGACAGAGCCAGAGACCGCGCACAAACTGCCACTGGAAACTGTAGAGTATGGGTACTGGTGTCGTATGCAATACCCAGGTGCCGAAACAATAGAGTCCCAATAGCGCGAAGGCGAACAGGCGAGCAGCTTTCGCAAGATCCAACCAATATGAGATACGTAAATCCTTGAGATCCCTTACTTCAAGAAGAGCGAAGAGACCAAAAAAAGTCACGAGATACCATGGCCAGAGCCAGGGAGAACCGACTAGACAGTAAAGCAGCCAAACGAGCGCCATCCATTTGACCAGCTCATACAGCGAGCTTAAGTGCCGAGAGTTAATGAGTGCACGTATATAGAGTCCGGCGTAGAGAAGCCCAAAAGCGATAAAGCTGATGGTATGTGTCACCTGCTCTATCCATGCGCCCTGATTGTCCCGTAGCTTGGGGAAGGGTTGACCACTCAGACTTACAAAGAGGCGAGCCAAAAATTCATATGGACTGTTGATATTGCGATGCGTACTAGGATTCACCTGCAATAATTGTAAGACCGCTCCATTTTGCCAGAATGGGATATAGAGCAAGACAATGGTGGCGATACATACAATGATACCTGTTATGCAGAGAGCGATTGACCGTGGTTGCCGCCTATAAAGGAATAGCACGACGCCAGGTAAGAGAATAATCAAATTTATTTTCACACATATGGCTAGCGCAAAAACGAACATAGCAAGGGCGATGCGCAGCAACCTGCCCTGTGTCACCTTCACCTTACTTAGTAAATAGAGCGTGAGCAAGACAAGTGCAAGGATAACAGTATCGTTATGAGCGTTCACCACTGCCTCAAGTAAGAGCAATGGATTCCACGCGAAGGCAAGAGTCGCTTGCAAGCGTCTTGCTCTTGCCTCAACGGCATCAGGATCAATAAGAATCCCGCTCAACTGCCAGATGAGAAAGGCCGATGAGAGATGGGCGATGATGCCCAAGCCGCGCAAAAGCAGGATCATGGGAAGCAGGTTGGCATTCCCAAAAAAAGATGTCAGCCACTGCAATGGCGCAGTGATCATAATCCATGTTGGGCCATATGCCGAGGGCTGATCCGTCCAGTAGAGATAGCGGTAGATGAGATCGTGCGGGATCGCCTGAGGACTCGTCGCCAATGGATTGACATGATAAAGCGTAGCCATGCGAGCATAGGCAATATACGAGAAGATATCCTGCGAAGTGGTAGCCTGGAAGAATAAGCATAAAACGCCAAATACAGCCGCAGAACCCAGAATGTACTTCAATGAAACATGTCTTGCGAGAGAACGAATAGCCTGCATATAAAAGCCAAAAAGCAGGATAAAGCTTGCCATCAGAAAGAGCGCCGCTGTCCAGCCTTCTAGCGGAACAACCGAGGGCAGGCGGGCATAAGGGAATCTCGTCCAGGTAATCGTATAACCGGGAAAGAGTTGTCGTGCAGGAAATTGTAGCCACTGGTCAAGTGGCGTATCGGGGACGACATCAGTAAAATTCACAGCATGTAAAGAAAAAATTGCATCAGTTAAAAAAAGAGTTAAAGCCATAAAAAAAAGAAAAGCCCATGCAAACAGAGGATGGGATCGCGTAAGGTCCAGTCCTCGTTTCCGTAGACTCCGGCTAATATATGTCGAGCTTCTTCTCCATAGTGCCATAGTATAGTGACGCATCAATCATTCTCCGTCCATAGAATATACCAATCATTTGAACGAGTTGCAGGACGATCAGAAGAGGTTGCATAAATCCTACAAGAAGTTCACTACCTTGTCAACCTTTTCTTGCTCGCAACATGCCATGTGTGAACCTTGTTAGCTAAGGCAAGGGCATGTCTCGCTCTTTGTATTATACATCTATATCATGTTATTAGATATCAAACACTACTAACGTATTAAGCACTGTGCGCATAGCTGTCCTGGAAAAATAGGCTATACTACTACATACCAGATTGACAATAAGCGTGCTATCACTTATCATGAAGAAGTGGCAAATCCTGGTAGCTTCATGCATTCGTAATGCTTCCCAGGTGAGATATCAGAGAGAGACTGTGAACGATCCTGCGATCTCGCAGCGTTTTTTGGATCAATGGGTCTCCTCTTGTCTTGTCTTGGCAAGACAAGAGCAAGGCCCAGCGATTCATTGCAGACCGCTGAAGACTTCGTGGTTTTCTCGCTTGCATTCGCATAAAAGGAGGCGCTATCATGGATATTGATGAGGCCATGGAGCATAACAAACGTGGAGCGACCTTCGCCAAGACAGGCGAATTTCGCAGAGCTTTGGTAGAATTTACGCATGTGATTATGCTCAAACCGTATGACGCCTCGGCTTATTATAATCGCGCCCTCGTTTATAGAAATCTGAACGATCATGAGCAAACCTTGAGTGACCTGGATCATGCTATAGATCTGCATCCCAAATATACGCTGGCTTTCTATCAGCGTGGTCTGACCTATTACCTGCTCAAAGAACACCGTAAGGCGATTAAAGACTTTAGTACTGCCCTCTCATTAAAACCGGATGACGTTCATGCTCTGGTTGGGCGAAGCATTGCTTTTATCGCCCTTGAGGAATTTGACCCGGCCATTGTCAATCTGAATCGTGCCATCTCACAAGATGCTCATCTGGCAGGACAGATAGGGGCTTATGCCAGTCGCGGTCAGGCATTCGCGGCGCTTAAGAAATATACTCAGGCCATTTCAGATATGGAAGAAGCTCTGGCCTTCAATCCAAAAGATGTTGTGCTGCTCAATAGGCTCGGCGCTGCTTATACTGATAGTGGACAGCCACTACTCTCATTAACGTATTATGAGCGCGCGATAAGTATCACTCCTAACGCTGCTTTCACGTATAATAATCGTGGTGAGGCATACCGTCTGTTAAAGCGATATTGGGAAGCAATTATGGACTTTGATCATGCGCTGGCCATTGATTCCTCGCTGGCGATGGTCTATTACAACCGTGGCTTGGCTTATGTCTCTCTTAAGCAGCCGCAACAAGCGCTTACTGACTATGACCGGGCGCTTGAACTGGCTCCTCACTTGTATAACACCTATAGTGATCGCGCCAGCGTGTATGAAACGCTGAAGATGTATCATGAAGCGGTCAACGATTACACGCTGATTCTTGAGAGGAACCCTAATGATACCCTGGCTACCTTTAGTCGTGGTACCATGTACCTCTATCTGGACGAACCATTGAAAGCGATTGAGGACTTTGACCGGCTGATCAAGCTCTATCCTGGCTTTGCCTGTGCCTATAATAATCGCGGTGAGGCGTACCTACGCTTGCGCGATATTGAGCGGGCACGCGTAGATTGCATGCAGAGCTGGAGTCTTGATGATACGCACGTAGATCACGGCTGGATGACGTTATGGATCGAGATGTGCCTGGGTCGTCCCAGTGAGGAGATGGCAGTTGCCCGTTGGCTGCAAGGGAGCGCCAGCAAAGCACTGTTTGAAATAGAGCAGGCGCTACAGATAGACGCTAACCGCTGGGCGGGCTATTTCTGGAAGGGTATGGTCTGCGCTACGTTGAGGCGAGATGAGGAGGCCGTGAATGCTTTTGAGCGCTCGCTCATTGAGCATATACCGCCCATTCTCATGGCCCCCTTGCAATGGTTCGAGCAGGATCGACCCGATTTTTATCTAGCGTACGCTGCTCCTTTGTTGAAGCGATGAAGCAGGGCAAGCACAAGGGGTTGCCCTGCCCGTGGACCGGAGAAAAACATGCCTGGTCTCAGGAATCCCTCTGACCAGGCATGTTACTATCAAAAACTCAACCGTTTGAGACGACATTTCTGTTATTCAAGTCACCAGCTTGCACAAGGTGCTGGTACTCTTGCACTACAATGGTGGCAATTCCACAGTATCGCTTCTGCTCTTGTTCGGATATATCCTGCCACTTATGAAAGATGATCGGCTCCTGTGCCGTTTTATCCGCCACAAATGCAGCATATGCCAACTTGAGCAGGTCCTCCCCTGTCATGAGGTCCCTCTCATTCTCATTTCATGCTCATCCATGAAAACACTTCATACCCATAACCACTCAAGCAGTGGTGAGGGCAAGTACCTACAGAGTGGTTCTATGGCGTCCAAGACGGCCCTGTCCTGTGCTATCCGTAGCATATAATATTGTTGGTGTCTTGCAGGATGAACGAAGTTTTCCTTATACTCTTACGGATAGAGATCCTATCACCTCTGTAGCAAGAAGCTACTGTCATTATATCATGTTGTATCTTAACATGCAATAGATGATAATAGATGAGTATTATGTTTATAAAGTGTGATATAGCTGATCTTTGTGGCTGACCATCAGGAAATGTGTGCAAGGTTGGGTTTAAACTTGAATAATGTTGCTTGCATGCTTTATAATTAAGCGGCATATCAATATCGGTATAGTAAATACTACGAGTGGTAGAAGAGACAAAGTGATGCCCGTCAAGATATCTTATCGCCAGCAGGTGAGCTACTGTGGAAAACCTCGTTGCCGTAAATGCCGTGAAAGGACGGGACATGGTCCCTACTGGTACGCGTATAAAACAGTAGACGGCCAGACGACGCGCACCTATGTTGGAAAAACGTTGCCGCCTGACGCGCTAGCGACTATGGAGGGGTACCTTACTACGTCGCAGCGCGAACAACGCACTGACACATCCTCCGTAGCCGCTCAATTTATTGCGCCGGGAGCGGCTCCGATCGGTCGTAGCCATCAGGGTCCGCTAGTAGGACGCCAGGAAGAATTAATGCGCCTGTATGGGCTGCTGGCGACAATTGAGCAGAATGCGCATTTCAAACTAGATCCAGAGCAGAAGGCAATTACACCAAATTTTGATGTACAGCACAGTCCACAATCTATCTTACTGATGGGAGAAGTCGGCATTGGCAAGACGCGCCTCGCCGAAGAGATAAGCCAGGAAGCCAGACGGCGCAACTGGGCAGTAGCCTGGGGTCGTATCTATGCCCAGGAAGAGAATATTCCGTATTGCCCATGGACGAGGATATTGCGCAAGACCATGGAGCAAGGTTTATGGCAGCGCGATGAGTTGACACGTCGTTCTCTGGTCTTCCAGCCACTTTGCTCCCTCCAGCCTGAATTACATGATCTCCTCCCTCCGCTCGATGCCTCTTCGTCTCAGTCGCCGGAACAGCAACAGCTGCGTTTGTGGGAGGCTATACGAGAACTGCTTTTGCTGATCAGTAAGAGCACGTCGTTGTTGATTACACTTGACGACCTGCAATGGGCTGATGGTAGTAGTTGCGAGCTGCTTGCCTATCTCGCGCGGCGTGTCTCAGGACACCCCATTCTTATCGTCGGCACCTGCCGCAACAAGGAGTTGCCTGATGGTCACGTCTTCAAGCCGCTCCTCGCTAGTTTGCTGCGCGAACATACTGTGGAGACCATCCCGTTGCAGCCATTGAGCAATGAGCAGATCGGTACGCTCATCTCTCATTCGCTTTACGTCCCGAATGTACCAGAGCCACTGGCCTCGCGCATCGGCACACGTGCCGCAGGCAATCCCTTCTTTGCTGAAGAATTGGCTCGCACCGTTAGCGTACACCTTGCTACTCATCCAGCCAAAGATGAAAAAGATAATATTTCCGCTACTGCACATAAAGATCTGAATGTCAATGTAGATAGTATCCTGCCGGATACTATTACTGCGGCGCTCGATCTGCGTCTGGGCCGTCTTAGTCAGGCATGCGTGCGCTTACTCAATAAAGCTGCTGTGCTGGGTGGTTCATTCGAGTTCAACACCATCACTGAGATGGAAGCTAACATCCCTGGCTCCGACGAGGATGTTGTGCTGGAGCTGCTGGAGGAGGCGTTGCGAGCTGGCATGCTCACTGAAGAAGGCACTGGCCTGCATATCACTTACCAGTTCTGGCATCCCCTGCTCCCCAGCCACCTCTATGAAAAGCTCTCTGCTGGTCGCCGAGCTAGCTTGCACCGCCGTGCCGCAGAAATCTTGCAGCACCTTTATCAGGGTGATGAAGAAGATGGTGCGATGGCTATTACTCATCACCTCCTTCACAGTGGTGCTGATCGGCAAAAGATCGCTCACTTTGCTGAGTTAGCAGGGAATAGAGCTTATAGGCTGTCGTCATTTCCTGATGCGGGGAAGTATTATCGAATTGCTGCGCAGCAATTAGGGACGGGGCATGACGCACAAGAGCGTCTGGCATATCTCTTAGAATTTCTGGGGGAGTGCTCTTATATAGAGGGAATGAGTGAGAAGGCTCGACGCTTCTATGAGCAAGCCTTAGAGATACATCAACGGGCGAGCTTGGATAATGCCAATGTCGCAGAGAATGTCCAACTGCAAGCTCTACTGTTGTGCGAGATCGCTACGATTTGGCGTGATCGAGGCAACAATCGAGAAGCGCGAGCATGTTATGAACAAGGTGAGCAGATCTTGCGTGCTCAGGGTCTCCTCGAAAGTTGTGCAGCTGCACGAATACGTCATGAACAAGGCCACGTCTATGCTATAGAAGGCAAGTATGAAGATGCTCGTCGTATGGTCAATGAAGCACTTAAATTGTTTGAGAAGATCATTGGACAGCATGAGCCAAAGAGCAGGTCCTCTTCTCCCTCCACTATTATAAGACGCGCACTGTACGGTGATCCGATAGATCCTGGGCGTGCACACTGGTTGCTTGGACTCATTGCTGACACTGATGGCCAGTCTAGTGAGAGCTTAATGCATTACAAGGTGGCCTTAGCGCTTTATGAACAACATAGCCGTCCAAGATACATTGCTATTGTGAGCAACGACCTGGGAAACCTCTATTTAAATACCTCTCAATATACTCTTGCCCAAGCTGCTTTCCGCCGTTCACTTGATCTTGCCGAACGTATTGGTCATCTGGCACTGATGTGTCTTGGACATGGAAATTTGGGGGTGTTAGCTCTACGTTTGGGAAACTTGGAAGAGGCTGAGCTTGCGTTGAGAAAGGGTGCGACTCTTGCAGAAGAGGGCGAGAATCTGGCAAATGGGTGTCTGTGGTATGCATATCTGGCGACAGTGCTCTTGGAGCAGGGACGGCTTGTTGATGCAAGTGTCTCGCTGTATCGTGCATTAAAGCTTAGCCGTGCTTCGCAGTTTCTGCCATATCTGGCTACTGCTTTAGTTGCTGTGGGGAGTTTACGCATTGCTCAAGCTGTAACTATAGGTCTTGGCGGTGAGGGTGATGCTGATACGGTGCATGAGGTGACACGCGTACTCAGGCGTGCCAGCAACACGTTACAGCGCGCTCTCCATTGTGAGGGGGTATTGGCTGAGACGAGGACTGAAGGCCGGTTGGCTCTGGCACAAGTGAATTGGCTTTTAGGGGACCTGGACTTAGCATACCAGCAAGCGACACAAGTATTGGAGGATGCACACCAGTCTGAATTAGTGTGGTTGGAAGCTCGCGCTCAACGCATTTTGGGAGGAATACTGGTGCAGCAACAACAGTTGGTCAAGGCTGTGCAATGTTTCGAGCAAGCGTTGCAGATGTTCCGCAAGTGTGGCATGTGTCTTGAAGAGACTCGTACTTTGCAGACCTATGGTGAGATGCTGCTGAAAGGTTATAAGCATAAAGAGAAGGAGTATCAACGTGGTATGGGGTATTTACGGGAGGCGCGACGTATGTTTATAAGGTGTCATGCCGAATTGGATGTACGGCTGGTGAAGCGTCTACTGAAACAGTAAGAAGAGCTAATGTGCAGTTTCTATTAGCTCTTCTTATGTATATTATCTATGCGTCGGATTGTCGCGTGCCGTATGTCGTCTAATGACTTTCTCATTCTCTGCCATCACCTTTGCCGCTTCTTTGGGATCGGCAACGACCTCGTAGCCATTGTAGAGGAAGGGTTGGATAAAGAAGTCCTGCGCTAGCAGATGATGAATACCATGATGAGGATGGCGGTGATGGATATCGCAGAGCACCATCAGATTAGCTTCCGAATCAATAAACTCTTCTAGCGTTGCGTAATCTTTGATCTGAGGAAACATGATGTGTAGCCTTTTGGGATCGCAAGCGTTCATCAGGCTGCGCTCAATGGGGTAGTGGTGTGTTTCGAGATCCTGTGCACCGAAGGGATTCTCATGGGGATGATGCAAGGTGGATCTGCGTACACCGCAGATTGCGCATGGTGTATCCATGGTATGTACCAAGTGGTGGTGCGATCTGTGGTAGATAGGAGTATCTTCGCGTGGCGGATGTGGGGGTGTCATTTCGATCTGGGCAACGCTGACCACCGTGGCATGGACATGTGTAAGTGTGTCAGAGGTGGTATCGCCAGTACCCTCGATCCTTCTGACTTTGATATCCTCAGTAATGTGTTGGCGCAGCTCGGTTGCAGAGCGGCCTCGCTTGGTATCCACCTTGACATCTTTAGTAATGTGTTCATGCACATGTGTCTCTTTGATGCCACCTGGCAAGGCTTGTAGCCTGTCTAGTTCAATCTGCTCATCTGTGTGTACATGCGCGTGTGTCTTCGCATGATGTGCCGCCTGGGGCGTAAGTTTGAGATGGGCGAGACCGGGAATGGCTTTGAGTAAGGGGTTGAAGCGTAATGGTTGGAACATGCAATAAATTCTCCAAAGATCAATTCTTACATTGTTATCTATCTAAGTTATGTACAACAAGCAAGGGTAGGTAGCTAGTGCAGAACCCCAAAACCCTTTGGGGAATGGGAGCATTTGGGGACACCCCAAACCCCGAAAGGCGTGGCTTCGCCAAATGCCACCCCCAATCCCTACCACCTCTCGTGTTTCTGCACTAGTTGTTGCTTGATAGTATGGGTGTAGACTGG